>NZ_AKJP02000012.1:0-108916 GCF_000282275.2 Pseudomonas sp. GM30
GAAATGCGATCCCTGTAGGAGCTGCCGCAGGCTCGGGCCGCGATCGGACGATCTTTTGCTTTTAAGCCCAAACCGCATTAGCTTTGACGTCTGTCACGATTCAGAGTCGAGGTGTGCGATGGAGCTTCAAACATGGCTGGCATTCTTTGCCGCCTGCTGGGTGATCAGTCTGTCACCGGGTGCTGGCGCCATTGCGTCGATGTCCAGCGGTCTGCAATACGGTTTCTGGCGCGGTTACTGGAACGCCCTCGGCCTGCAGATCGGCCTGGCAGTGCAGATTGCGATCGTTGGCGCCGGTGTTGGCGCGATCCTCACCGCCTCGGCCACCGCGTTCTATGCGATCAAATGGTTTGGCGTGGCCTATCTGGTCTATCTGGCGATCAAGCAATGGCGCGCACTGCCGATGGACATGAGCGATGACGCGGCGGTACGGCCGATCGGCAAGCCGCTGGCGCTGGTGTTCCGTGGCTTTCTGGTGAATATCAGCAACCCAAAGGCACTGGTGTTCATGCTGGCGGTACTGCCGCAATTCATCAATCCGCACGCACCGCTGCTGATGCAGTACCTGGTGATCGGCGTGACCATGATCTGCGTGGATCTGATTGTCATGGCCGGCTACACCGGCCTGGCTTCGAAGGTGCTGCGTCTGTTGCGTACGCCGAAGCAGCAGAAACGCATGAACCGCACGTTTGCCGGGCTGTTCATCGGTGCGGCGGCGTTCATGGCGACGTTGCGTAAAGCGGTGGTGTAAAACCCGCAGGCAATAAAAAGGCGACCTCGATAGGTCGCCTTTTTATTGCCTGTCTGTTGCTCAGCTGTGGTGAGGGAGCTTTTGTGGTGAGGGGATTTATCCCCGATGGCTCGCGAAGCGAGCCCTCTTGAAAGAAGGGGCTGCTGTGCAGCCCATCGGGGATGAATCCTCTCACCAAAGGGTGATTCACTCAGCCGGTCAGTGCAAAATCACCGGCGCGGTATCGCGCGGCAGGTTGTTGCGCTGCTGTGCCTCACGCGGCTGCTCGTAACCACCGCCACCAAGCTGCATGCTCAGTTGCCCGGCGACGTCTTCGCCCAACGCTTTCGACACTTCACGCACCACCCGAGGGCGGTTCAGCGAGACTTTGATGTCGCGACCGTTCACCAGTTTGGTGTCCTGTGCTTCGCCCATTGCCGTGAAGGCCGAGGTGATCTCGTAGGTCTTGGTGTTGATCAGACTGAAATCCGCCACCAGCGTCAGGCCCAGCACCGCCGAGTAGCTGTCGGTGTGCGCCAGCTCGTTCATGTCCTGGGTGAAGTCGATGTCCGACACGGTGCCGAACAGCACGTAGTCGGCACCCTTGAAGTTGCCGGCCTTGATGCGCTTGATCACGTCGTAGACGTCACCCTTGGACGACGCCGTGTACGGCGTGCCCTGCACCAGCTGGAACATCCCGGTGCGCAGGATCTCGCCCTTGATGTCGCCGGTGAATTTACGCAGTTCACCCTGTTCGATGTAGCTGGTGGTCGCTTCCAGCTCGTTGTAGTTCGACGAACCACTGGAGCTGTAGTAACCCTCGCGGTAATTGTTCTGCGCCGAAACGATGTGGATGTACTGCTCCACACGCTCCTGATACGCCAGATCCGTTACCGCGACTTTCGGGGCCGCTTGCACGCTGAACGCGCAAGCCAGGGCCATCATGCCAATCCATGCGCGCATTGCTTAACGCTCCGTGGTTTTGCGGATCTCTTTTTCGTCCATCCATTCGGCCAGACCGCTTTCAACGTCGATCAGTTGCAGGCTGAATTTGTAGAAGACGTCCTTGTAGTCGCTGCTGCGCTTGACGATCGAGCTGATCGAACCTTCCAGACGGTACTTGGCGGCGATCATGTTGCCGGTCTTGGCCACGGTGCTCTTCTTGTACAGGCCGCTCTGGTTTTGCAGCTTGAGCTGGTCGACCTGGCTCTGCATCGCGGTGTTGTCGCTGGCGAAGCGGGCGGTGCCGGACTTCATCAACTGAGTCTTGATGCTGGTGGTGATTTCGCGGGTATCGATGTACTCGCTGGTCTTGTTCTTCACGTCGTAAACCTGCACCACCGGGCGGCCCTGCAGAATGCCGGACTGGGCCAGCGAGCGGGTCATCGATTCGGCGATCATTTGCAGGTCGGTCGAGCCGAATTCGTTGGTCACGGTTTCAACCGCTTTGGTGTCGCCGTAGCTGATGTTCTTGCTGCCCAGGGTCGGCGAAGTATTGGCGCAACCGGAGGCCAGCAGGGCGAGGACAGCGATCAGGGAAAAGCGTGCAAACATGGGAATGCTCTCTAGAACAGAATTAGGGTGGCGGGCTTAAGGCGTCTTGAGTTCGAGACGGAAATCCACGGCTTTCGGGGTCGGGGCGATGCCCTGGATGAAGCTGGTCTGAGCGCCGTACATCAATTGGCTCTTCCAGACTTCTTCCTCGGCGACCGGGAAACCTTCCGGGCCGAGCCAGGCGAAGCGGTAGTAGAACGTCTTGTTGCTGTTGAGGGTGTTGGTCAACTGCACATTGACGGTCATGAAGCCGTTCTCACGGGCGACGCGCATGGCGCCGACCGCGATGTGTTTCTGCGGGCCCATGGCCACGACCTTGCTCGCGGCGCTGCCCGGCTCAGGAGGTGGCGGGGTGGCGCAGCCGCTGGCCAGCACGGCGAGGGCGGCAACGGCGAAGAGTTTGAAGCGCATGCAAAGACTCCGTTCTTAAGGTTGTTTGAGGCTGGCGACGTTGGTCGCGCCGGCGCTCGGGATGACATGGGCGGCGACGCCGCCGGCAAATACCTGATTGCCCACGGCACGCAGGCTGATCACTTGATAACGCTGATCGACGGTGACCTTGACCAGCGAACCGCCGACGGCGCTCGGCAGACTGACTTGGTGCTCGCCTTTCTTCAAGCGCAGACGCACCACTTGGGTGTTGTCCGGCAGGGTGCGCCACGTACGGGTATCGGCACCTTCCAGCACAGCTGAAGAAATACCCACGGCCAGACCGGCCAGCGGGTTGGTTTCGTTGATCTTCTTCTGCGCCACGCCTTTGGTGATTGCGCGCACGGTGGTGCGGACGATGATCCCTGGCATGTCATCGCGCAGGGCGCGGCGCGACATGGCGGTGGTGCTGTTGAGGGCGGTCAGGTTGACTTGCTGACCATCGACGCCAATCTGCGCGAACGGTGCAGTGGAGGTGTCAGGCTTGATGATCGGGAACGACAGTGGGGTGATCACCACATTGTTGGAGATCGGCAATGGCAGTGGCACACGGATCGAATCACGCGAGGGTGCCAGACCGCTTTGCACCACGATCAGGATGTCGCTGTCGTCGGACTTGCTCGACTTGTCGAGGTTGACCAGCGCCTGCTCCAGCAGCGGGGTGTTCGGGCGCAGTTCGGCCGCCTTGCGGTAGCCCGGTGCAGCCAGGTCTTTCTCGCCCAGGGCTTCGTAGACGAAACCGGCCAGGTAATGACTGAACGCACTCTGGTAGCTGTTTTTCAGGCCGACCACTTCCGGTGCGTCGAGGCTGGCGACTGGGTAGCCTTGCAGATCCTTGTACTGAGTCTTGATGCCTTCTTTCTCGGCCTCTTCCTCACTCTTGAGGTATTCCTTGTCGCGCAGGTCGGCGATCACCGCTTCACGTTCGTGAGTTTTCTTGATCGCGGTGCGGGCGCCGTCGAAGTCGTTGACGGCCAGCAGATTGAGGGCCATCTGCGTGGTCAGCATGACTTTTTCGTAGTCGTAGCCTTCGTAGCGACGCACCTTGTCGTTGACCAGGAAACTGCCGAACTGCGCCAGGTATTTACCGCTATCGAGCTTGACCGAATCTTCCCACTGGCCAACCACCTGATCGGCGCTGGTCCAGGCGTTCTGGCTGCCGGACAGGTCGCCCTTGGCGCGCAGCAACTCACCTTTCTCGAAGTAATAGAGCAGGTCTTTGTCGGGGCCGGTGTTGTTCTTTTCCAGCAGGGTCAGCGCGGCGTCGACGTTGCCGGATGCCAGTTGCTGATTGGTCTGGGCCAGTTCCGAATCGTAGTTGCGGAACGCCGAACAGCCGGACAGCAGAGTGACAGCGCTGAGCGCGATCAAGGTGGGAGTGCGCAATGCCATGGGGGTACTTCTTCCCTGAGCTAGTAACTGCATCAGCCGCCGGTGCTGGTCGGGCTGGTGTGACCCATCGACAGTGGCGCTGGCCTCCTGCCAATTCCTCATAACCAGAGGAGCTTTTATGCCGCGTCGCGATAGCGCGGGCGCGGCATTATAAGCAGGCGATGCTGGCCATGTAATAGCTTTTTAATCGCACTTGTTAGTTTGGTGCCATTACTTATTTCAGAGCGGATACGCGACTTCCCAGCGACGTTGCGGATTGAAATGCGCTGCCGTTCGCGTAAATCCGCTCGCCCAGCACGCGCAGGCCGATCATCTGGCGCTTCTGGTCGATGCGGATGTTCAGTGGAGCGCCTGACGTGTTCGGCAGGCTGATCTGGTGTTCGCCCTTTTTCAGACGCAGGCGCACGACCTGTGTCAGGTTGGGCAGGGTGCGCCAGGTGCGGGTGTCGGCCTGCTCGAAACCATCCCACTGGGTGACGTAGGAGGCCGTGGACGGATTGCGGCGATTGTCGGTGCCCTGAACGTCCGCCGCGAGGAAGGCACGGTAGGTGGTGCGCTGGATAATCCCGGGCATGTCGTCACGCAGTGTGCGCAAAGACATATCGGTGATGCTGTTGACCGCGATCAGCTTTTTCTCGCGACCGTCGACGCGGACCTGATTGAACGGCGCGGTGGAGTTATCCGGCACCATCACCGGGAAGGAAATGTTGGCGACGATCACCTGACCGTCCTTGAGCTGCACCGGATACGGTACTCGCACCGAGCTGCGGGCCGGCGCCAGCCCACTTTGCACGATGATCAGCACATCGCTTTCGTCGGCCTTGAGTCCGGGACTGTCGAGGTCGCGCAGTGCCTGTTGGAAAAACGGCATGTCCGGGCGCAGTTCGATGGCCTGACGATAACCGGGCGCCGCCAGGTCTTTTTCGCCGAGCGCCTCATAGGTGAAGCCGGCGAGGTAGTGACTGAAGGCGCTCTGGTAACCGTTTTTCAGGGCGATCACTGCCGGGGATTCGAGCATCACCACCGGATAACCCTGCAGGTCCTTGTAGTGCACGCGCGCGCCCTGGGCCTTGGCGGCTTCCTCGACCTTTTCGTATTCCAGTTCCCGTTGCCGGGCGATCAACGCTTCGCGTTCGTGGGTTTTCTTGATGTCGGCACGGGCGCCGTCGAAGTCATTCACCGCCAACTGGTTGAGAGCCATTTGCGTGGTCAGCATGACTTTTTCATAGTCGTAGCCATCGTAGCGCCGCAGCTTGTCATTGATGATGCTGCCCCATTGATTGCCCATCGCCGCGAGCAACTTGTCGCCGGTGGTTTCGATCGTGTCCTGGCGCTGGATGATCATCTGCTCGGCGCTGCGCCAGGTTGTCTGGCTCTGCGGCAGCGCGCCGCCAGCGCTGAGTACGGCGCCTTTTTCGAAGTAGTAGAGCAGGTCTTTTTCCGGGTCCGGGTTGTGCGCTTCGATCAGCGTCAGAGCACCGTCGATGTTGCCGGCCTTGAACTGGTCAGTGGTCTGTTGCAGTTCCAGGTCGTAATTGCGATATGCACCACAGCCGTTGAGTTGCAAAACGGCGGCAATCAACAGCGGCAGCAGCAAGCGATGGTGCATGAAGAGATTCATCCTTGAGCGGGCAATACGGCAGGTGGCGCATTATAGGGGGCGATAGTGGCTAAGTGATGCATCATTTTTCGTCGTCAATCGCACCGGTCGAGGTGGACTGACCGGTGGGATGAGCGACGGGATTGAGCTAGCCTTGCCGGCCTGAGACTTAACCCACTGCGGAACATCAATGAATCAACTGCTGGCAATGCGCGCGTTTCGTTGCATCGTCGAGTGTCGCGGGTTCAGCGCCGCCGCCGAGCGCCTCGACACCACTCACTCGACCATCTCCCGGCAGTTGCAGCAGCTGGAAAGCGAACTGGGCACGCGGCTGATCAACCGCAACACCCGGGGTTTCAACCTGACCACGGCGGGGCAGCAGTATTACGCGGCGTGTGTGGACATCCTCGAACGCCTCGATCAGGCCGCGCTGGCGGTGGGCCAGGCACATGAACGCCCCAGCGGTGTGCTGCGAATCAGCGCGCCGATGGTCATCGGTACGCTGGAGCTGGCAAGCTGGCTGCCAGCGTTTCAGCAGCGCTATCCCGAAATAGAGGTGGACCTGTCCTGCGATGACCGTTTCGTCGATCTGATCGCCGAGGGCTTTGATGTGGCGCTGCGCATCTGCGGGCCATTGGCCGATTCGTCCATGGTGGCGCGGTTGCTGACCGTTTCGGATTTGCTGCTGGTGGCTTCGCCTGTGTATGTGGCGCGCAACGGTCTGGTGCGTCAGGTGCGCGAACTCGTCGGGCAGCAGTTACTGGCGTTTGCCGGCGGCAGCGACTGGACGCTGACCGACGCGCGCGGGCTCACCACTGGTGTGCGCGTGCAGGGGCGGTTCAAGGCCGATTCGATCAGTTCGCTGCACGCCGCCGCGTTGGCCGGAGTCGGCATTGCCGCGTTCACCCGAGCCACCGTGCAGGACGATCTGCTCAGTGGCCGACTGGTGCAGATCCTGCCTAACTACAGCCTCGGCCAGCGTCACTATTACGCGCTCTATCCGCATGCCCGGCATGTGGCGCTGAAGGTGCAGGTGTTCGTCGAGTTCATGCTTGAGCACTACCGCAACACCGCCACAGCGTTGCGCTAAAACGCCACGAGACGTCGACAAAGCTTGAGTGACAGGCGTTCGAAGTGAACAATATGTAACTTCGCATTTCCATTTGAGACTCATTCATGACTGCCGCGTCCCGATTCCTGGCCTGGCTGGTGTTCCCTCTGTGGGCCCTGAGCAGCTTCAACCTGCTGGCCGACACCGTGGAGGGCGCCCCGCAGGCGCTGCACCTGCTCGATTACATCAGCGCCGATTACCCGCCGACAGTCGAGGCGGGCAAGGTCGTCGATGACGGCGAATACCGTGAGCAACTGGAGTTCACCCAGGTGCTGCAAGGGCTGATCGCCGGCCTGCCGCAAAAGCCGGAAAAGGCTGCGCTGGAGCAGGGCGTCGAAGCGTTGCACGTGGCCATCAGCGCGAAGCAGGAGGGTTCCGAAGTCGCCCGTCAGGCGCGACAACTGGGAGCGAAACTGGCGGTGGCGTATGAAGTCAGTCAAGCGCCGATCATCACTCCCGATCCAACCCGGGGCGCGCCGTTGTACGCGCAGAACTGCTCGGTATGCCACGGTGAAACCGGCGCCGGTGATGGCCCGGCGGGCCTCGGCATGACGCCACCACCGGCCAATCTGCGCGATGCCGCACGCATCGATCATCTGAGCCTGTACGCGATCTACAGCACCCTCGGCCAGGGCGTCGAAGGCACCGACATGCCGGCCTTCGCCGATCAACTGGACGACCGTCAGCGTTGGGATCTGGCGACCTACATCGCCGGTTTCAGTGCCGACCCGGCCGCAGCCAAGTCCGACAAGACCTTCAACATCGCCGATCTGGCGCGCCAGACCCCGGACGAGGTGCAGGCCGCCGAAGGCCCGCAGGTCGCCGCAAGCTTCCGTGCCCAGCGCGCGCAACCGCCGCAGGTCAAACGCGGCCCGGCGCAATTGCTCGATTACACCGCCGCCACGCTGGACAAGAGCCTGGCGGCGTATCGCGCCGGTGATCACGATCAGGCTTACGACCTGTCGGTGGCGGCGTATCTGGAAGGCTTCGAACTGGTCGAAAGCTCGCTGGATAACGTCGACGCCAACGTGCGCAAGGACACCGAAAAATCGCTGATGGCCTACCGTCAGTCGTTGCAGGACGGCTTGCCGGTGGCGCAAGCCGAACAGCGCCTGGACGCGGCCAAGGGCAAGTTGAAAGAGTCTGCTGAACTGCTCGGCAGCGATGGTCTGAGCTGGTCGCTGAGCTTTATCTCCGGTCTGCTGATTCTGCTGCGCGAAGGCCTCGAAGCGATTCTGGTGCTGGCGGCGATCCTCGCGTTCCTGCGCAACACCGGCCAGCAGTCGGCAGTGCGCAGCGTCAACATCGGTTGGGGACTGGCGCTGCTCGCCGGTCTTGGCACCTGGGCGCTGGCGGCGTACGTGATCGACGTCAGCGGCTCGCAGCGTGAACTGCTCGAGGGCGCCACGGCGCTGTTCGCCAGCGTCATGGTGCTGTGGCTCGGCGTGTGGATGCACGACCGGCGGCACGCCGCGGCTTGGCAGGATTACATCAAGCAGAGTCTGGTGGGCGGCGGCGGACGTTTCGGCTTCGCGATCCTCGCGTTCTTCTCGGTGTACCGCGAGTTGTTCGAAGTGATCCTGTTCTACGAAACCCTGTGGCTGCAGGCCGGCCCCGCCGGGCATGACGCGGTGCTGGCCGGTGGTGCGACCGCACTGGTGCTGCTAATCGGTCTGGCCTGGGTGATCCTGCGCGGTTCGGCGAAACTGCCGCTGGCGTTGTTCTTCAGCATCAACGCCGGTCTGCTCTGTGCGTTGTCGGTGGTGTTCGCCGGGCATGGCGTGAAAGCGCTGCAGGAAGCCGGGATCTTCGGCACGCGGCCGGTGGCGTTCTTTGAATTCGATTGGCTGGGGATTCACGCCGATGCCTATTCGCTGACAGCGCAGGCCTTGGCGATTCTGGCGATTGTCGTTTTGTATGGGCGGAGTCGGATCGCGGAGAAGAAGCGGGTCACTGCTTAACAGCATTCGCTGCGCTCACATTCGCGGGCAAGCCACGCTCCCACAGGTTTAGCGTTAACCTTGTGGGAGCGGGCTTGCCCGCGATGTTTTTTTGAAGAGGAAAAATATCATGCGTGTATGGATCGATGCCGACGCCTGCCCTCGGGCCGCCAAGGATCTGGTGGTGAAGTTCGCCCTCAAGCGCCGGTTCGAAGTAGTGCTGGTGGCCGGGCAGCCGCAGACCAAGCCGGGGCTGGCCATCGTCAAACTGATCGTGGTGCCCAGCGGTCCGGATGCGGCGGACGATTATCTGGTCGAGCACGCGGTGCCCGGAGAATTGGTGATCTGCAGCGATATCCCGCTGGCCGATCGTCTGGTGAAGAAGGGCGTGGCGGCGCTGGATCCGCGCGGCAAGGAATTCGATGCGCAGAACATGGGCGAGCGACTGGCGGTGCGCAATCTGTTCACCGATCTGCGCGAACAGGGTCAGATCAGCGGCGGCCCGGCACCGTTCGGCGAGCGTGAGAAGCAGGCGTTTGCCAATGCGCTGGACCGGATCCTCACGCGCCTGACCCGCAAACCCTGATTCAACCGTATACCTGTGGTGAGGGGATTTATCCCCGATGGCCTGCGCAGCAGGCCCAGTGCTTCAAGATGCAAGGGGCTGCTGCGCAGCCATCGGGGATAAATCCCCTCACCACAAAAACCCTTCAGAAAGTCGTGTCAGGCATCATTCTCGTGGGTCAGTTCCAGAACGCGATCCACCAGCTTGTTGATCCCCGAAGCCGCCTCACTGATGTTCTGCGCCAGCATGTAAGCCGGGGTGGTCACCAGTTTGCGCGCCTTGTCTTCGATGATGTCGCTCACCGCGCAGTCTTCGTGGGTAGCGCCCATCTTGTTCATTGCGGTGGCGGTGTCGGCGTCATTGCCGATGGTGCAGGTCACGCCCGGGCCGTAGATTTTCGCTGCCAGCGCCGGCGAGATGCACATCAGACCCACCGGTTTGCCCGCTTCGGCAAAGGCTTCGGCCAGTTCCAACACTTGCGGCTGCACGCTGCAGCCGGCGCCTTCGACGGCGAAGTTCGAGAGGTTCTTCGCTGCGCCAAAACCACCAGGCACGATCAGCGCGTCGAAGTCTTCGACGTCGGCCTCGCGGATGTCCTTGATGTTGCCGCGGGCAATGCGCGCCGATTCCACCAGCACGTTGCGCGTCTCGGGCATTTCTTCACCGGTCAGGTGATTGATCACATGCAATTGCGCGATGTTCGGCGCGAAGCACTGTACCTGCGCGCCGCGTTGATCGAGACGCAACAGGGTAATGACACTTTCGTGGATCTCGGCGCCGTCGTACACGCCGCTGCCGGACAGGATCACTGCAACTTTTTTGCTCATGGGTTTCTCTCCAGATTCATGGCCCTAAATGTCCACTAATTTGTCGTGCGTTGCCATAGGGGAAAAGGGCGGCTACACCTAGGATCTGTCCATAGAATCCGACCGGGGCGCGCCATGGACTTCATTCTGTATGCAGTGCCGTTTTTCTTCGTGCTGATTGCCGCCGAGCTGCTTGCCGATCGTTGGCGCGGGGTCAGTCACTATCGCCTCGCCGACTCGGTCAACAGCCTCAGCGCCGGGGTGTTGTCGACCACTACCGGGCTGCTGACCAAGGGTTTGGGGCTGCTCACGTATGCGTTTGCCCTGGATCATCTGTCGCTGCTCAGGCTGCCGGCGAACAGCCTCTGGGTCTGGGTGTTGGCCTTCATCTTCTATGACTTCTGCTATTACTGGCTGCACCGGTTGGGGCACGAGCGCAACATCCTCTGGGCCGCGCACTCGGTGCATCACCAGAGCGAGGAGTACAACCTCTCCACGGCGTTGCGCCAGACCAGTACCGGGTTTCTGCTGGGCTGGATCTTCTATTTGCCGATGGCCGTGCTCGGCGTGCCGCTGCTGGTGTTCGTCAGTGTCGCGGCGATGAATCTGCTGTATCAGTTTTGGGTTCACACCCGGCACATTCCCAAGCTCGGCTGGTTCGAGTGGTTCTTCGTTACGCCATCCAATCATCGGGCCCACCATGCACAGAACGCTCTCTACATGGATCGCAACTACGGCGGGGTGTTCATTCTTTGGGATCGGCTGTTCGGCACGTTCCAGGAGGAGGACGACAAGGAACCGGTGATTTTCGGCGTGACCACGCCGCTGGCGAGCTGGAATCCGTTGTGGGCCAACGTGCAGTTCTATGCGCAGTTGTGGCACGACGCGCGCTGTGCCGAGAGCAAGTGGGACAAGCTGCGGATCTGGTTCATGCGCACCGGTTGGCGCCCGGCAGACGTCGCGGCCAAGTACCCGCTGAACAAACCTGACCTGAGCCGCTTCCGCAAATACGAAGTGCTGCTCGACAGTCGTCGACAGTGCTATGTGGCGCTGCAGTTTTGCGTCTATATCGCGCTGGGCAGTTACCTGATGGGTCAGGCGCAGCAACTGCCGACCGCCGCGCTGCTGCTCGGCTGGGGCGCGGTGGCGTGGGGTTTGTTTGCGCTGGGCGTGGCCCTGGAGAATCGCCCGTGGGCGTTGAAGGTCGAGCTGCTGCGGCTGGGGTCGAACCTGCCGCTGGTGTGGCTGGCGCCGCTGCTGGGGCTATGGCCGGCCAGCCCGTTGGCCTGGGCTGGTTTGCTCGGTTACAGCCTGCTCAGCGGCATCGGGCTGTACGGCTGTCGCCAGCGCGTTACTCGGCTGGCGTCTTAGGTTCGGCGGGTTTGGTTTGCTCCGCTTGAAGCAGGTGCGCCGCTTTTGCGGCTTGCTCGTCGGCATAGACCTGCTTGGCCAGGCGCGCATTCTTGAAGCGGCGGCGCAGCCACAGACCAACGCCAAGAATCAGCAGCGCGCCGAGCACCCACAGCTCGTACTTCTTGATACTGCCGAGCATGCCCTCGAGCACCGCGCCGAAGTGGTAGGCGGCGGCCGCCAGCGCGGTGGCCCAGATTGCGGCGCCGATGCCGTTGAGCAGCAGATAACGTCCCGGCGGATAACCCGACAGGCCGATCGCCACCGGCATCACCGTGCGCAGGCCATAAACGAAGCGGAAGCTCAGGACCCAGATGTCCGGATGCTTGCGGATATGTTCCAGCGCGCGGTCGCCCATCATCTGCCAGCGCGGTTTGCGCGCGAGCAATTTGCGCCCGTGCTTGCGCCCCAGGAAGTACCACAGCTGATCGCCGGCATAGCTGCCGAAGAACGCCACGACCACCACCAGGTTGATGTCCATGTATCCACGGAACGCGAGGAAGCCTGCGAGCACCAGGATGGTTTCGCCTTCGAAGAACGTGCCGAGGAACAAGGCAAAGTAGCCAAAGTCATGCAGAAATTGTTGGAGCATTGTCTGGGTGCTGGCGAAATGAACGCGCAGCCTAACCCTTCGGACACATTCATGAAAGTGTCGAAATGTGTCTCGACGTGAACAATTCCTACGCTAACAATGGAATGCGGCTACATGTCACGGGGTACGCACAACTGTAATCTGTTGGTCATAATGGCCGTCTATAACTGTCACGCTCGCCCGTTTGCGCGGGCTCAGGAGTCTGCCGTGAGCTTTACCCCTGCCAATCGTCTGTTCCCCGCCACTCGCTTGCGTCGCAACCGTCGTGATGATTTTTCGCGTCGGCTGGTGCGGGAAAACGTGCTGACGGTCGATGACCTGATTCTGCCGGTGTTCGTGCTTGAGGGTGAAAACCGTCGCGAAGCCGTGGCTTCGATGCCCGGTGTCGAACGCCTGACCATCGACCTGCTGCTTGAAGAAGCGGCGCAATGGGTCGAACTGGGGATCCCGGCGCTGGCGTTGTTCCCGGTCACGCCTGTCGAATTGAAATCCCTCGACGCCGCCGAAGCCTGGAACCCTGAAGGCATCGCCCAGCGTGCCACCCGCGCCCTGCGTGAGCGCTTCCCGGAACTGGGGGTGATCACCGACGTTGCGCTGGATCCGTTCACCACCCACGGTCAGGACGGCATTCTCGATGAAGAAGGCTATGTGCAGAACGACATCACCGTCGACGCACTGGTCAAGCAGGCACTGTCCCACGCTGAAGCCGGTGCTCAGGTCGTGGCGCCGTCGGACATGATGGACGGGCGTATCCAGGCGATCCGCGAGGCGCTGGAGCTGGCCGGTCACGTCAACGTGCGGATCATGGCCTATTCGGCCAAGTACGCCAGTGCCTATTACGGGCCGTTCCGCGATGCGGTGGGTTCGGCGGCGAATCTGGGCAAGGCCAACAAGGCCTCGTATCAGATGGACCCGGCCAACAGCGACGAAGCGCTGCACGAAGTCGGCGCGGACTTGTCTGAAGGCGCGGACATGGTCATGGTCAAACCCGGCATGCCGTACCTGGACATTCTTTTCCGGGTAAAAGATGCCTTCAAAGTGCCGACCTTCGTCTATCAGGTTAGCGGCGAATACGCCATGCACATGGCGGCGATCCAGAATGGCTGGTTGAGCGAGGCGGTAATTCTTGAATCACTGACCGCCTTTAAACGTGCCGGCGCTGATGGCATCCTGACTTACTTTGCTGTCCGTGCCGCTCAATTGTTACGAGAGCAGAAATAGCCCTCCCAGGAACATTCGATGAATACCGAAGGACTCACTGAAGTTGCAGTAAAAGAAGCTCAACCGGTGGTGGAGCAAATCACCGAAACCCCGCCGGAACTCGAGCCTGCGCCACCCGCGCCGGTCACCGAAGCCGTCGCGGCGGCGCCAGTGATTGCGATCCCGGGCCTGGATGACAGCAGCCTGTACATCCACCGCGAGCTCTCGCAACTGCAATTCAACATCCGCGTGCTGGAACAGGCGCTGGACGAGTCCTATCCGTTGCTGGAGCGGCTGAAGTTCCTGCTGATCTTCTCCAGCAACCTCGACGAATTCTTTGAAATCCGCGTCGCCGGCCTGAAAAAGCAGATCACCTTCGCCCGGGAACAGGCCGGTGCCGACGGTCTGCAACCGCATCAGGCGCTGGCGCGGATCAGCGAGCTGGTGCACGGTCACGTTGACCGCCAGTACGCGATCCTCAACGACATCCTGCTGCCGGAGCTGGAAAAGCATCAGGTGCGCTTTATCCGTCGCCGTCACTGGACGACCAAGATCAAGACCTGGGTGCGCCGCTACTTCCGCGACGAGATCGCACCGATCATCACCCCGATCGGCCTCGACCCGACGCACCCGTTCCCGTTGCTGGTGAACAAGAGCCTGAACTTCATCGTCGAACTGGAAGGCATCGACGCCTTCGGTCGCGATTCCGGTCTGGCGATCATCCCGGCACCGCGCCTGCTGCCACGGATCATCAAGGTTCCGGAAGAAGTCGGCGGCCCGGGCGACAACTATGTGTTCCTGTCGTCGATGATCCACGCCCACGCCGATGACCTGTTCCAGGGCATGAAGGTAAAAGGCTGCTACCAGTTCCGCCTGACCCGAAACGCCGACCTGGCGCTTGATTCCGAAGATGTCGAAGACCTTGCGCGTGCCCTGCGTGGCGAGCTGTTCTCGCGGCGCTACGGTGATGCGGTGCGCCTGGAAGTCGCCGACACCTGCCCGAAACATCTGTCGGACTATCTGCTCAAGCAGTTCAACCTGAGCGAGACCGAGCTGTATCAGGTCAACGGCCCGGTCAACCTGACCCGTCTGTTCAGCATCACCGGTCTGGACAGCCACCCGGAGCTGCAATACACGCCGTTCACCCCGCAGATCCCGAAACTGCTGCAGAACAGCGAGAACATTTTCAGCGTCGTCAGCAAGCAGGACATCCTGCTGCTGCACCCGTTCGAGTCGTTCACTCCGGTGGTCGATCTGCTGCGCCAAGCGGCGAAAGACCCGCATGTATTGGCTGTGCGCCAGACCCTGTACCGCTCTGGCGCCAACTCCGAGATCGTCGATGCGCTGGTGGACGCCGCGCGTAACGGCAAGGAAGTCACCGCGGTCATCGAACTGCGCGCACGCTTCGACGAAGAGTCCAACCTGCAACTGGCCAGCCGTCTGCAAGCGGCCGGTGCGGTGGTGATTTACGGTGTGGTCGGCTTCAAGACCCATGCCAAGATGATGCTCATCCTGCGGCGTGAGGCCGGCGAGATCGTGCGTTACGCGCACCTCGGCACCGGTAACTACCACGCCGGCAATGCGCGTCTTTACACCGACTACAGCCTGTTGACCTCCGACGACGCCTTGTGCGAAGACGTCGGTAAACTGTTCAGTCAGTTGATCGGCATGGGTAAAACCCTGCGCATGAAGAAGCTGCTGCATGCGCCGTTCACTCTGAAGAAGGGCATGCTCGACATGATTGCCCGGGAAACCCAGTTCGCCATCGAAGGCAAACCGGCGCACATCATCGCCAAGTTCAACTCGCTGACCGATCCGAAGATCATTCGTGCGCTGTACAAGGCCAGCCAGTCCGGCGTGCGCATCGATCTGGTGGTGCGTGGCATGTGCTGCCTGCGTCCGGGCATCGCCGGGGTTTCGCACAACATCCATGTGCGCTCGATCATCGGTCGCTTCCTTGAACACACCCGAGTGTTCTACTTCCTCAACGGCGGCGAGGAGCAGATGTTCCTCTCCAGCGCCGACTGGATGGAGCGCAACCTCGACAAGCGCGTCGAGACTTGCTTCCCGGTGGAAGGCAAGAAGCTGCTGACCCGCGTCAAGAAAGAGCTGGAGCTGTACCTGACCGACAACACCCACAGCTGGAGCCTGCAGTCGGATGGCCGTTACATCCGCAACACGCCAACCGGCAACCAGAACCCGCGCAGCGCGCAGGCGACGTTGCTGGAGCGGCTGGGTAGCCCGATTCTGCCGGTGAGCAGCTGATCTTCAGCCCAATAAAAAAGGCGATCCTTGCGGATCGCCTTTTTTGTGGCTGTCGTTCACCCACCTGTGGCGAGGGAGCTTGCTCCCGCTGGACTGCGCAGCAGGCCCATGCTTTTAAAGAAAGGGCCGCTTCGCGCCCCAGCGGGAGCAAGCTCCCTCGCCACAAGGTTATCAGTGGACTGTTAGCACGATGCCAACCCGCGTCAGCCACTCGGCTTCGAGGCCAAAGTCGGCCTGGGTCAGCTGATTCTCATCCAGCCAGTTCTCCGGGAATTCCACATCCAGAGTGTTGCCCTTGGCGTGCAGCGTCACTTGCGGCATCGCCTGGGTGCCACGGATGTGGTGGAACAGGATCGCGAAGCGCAGCAGCACGCACAGGCGGATCAGCTTGTCACCGTCGTCACCGAACTCGGCAAACTTGTCCTTGGGGATGTTGCGGCGATGGCCGCGCACCAGCAACGCGAGCATCTGCTGGTCTTCGCGGGAGAAACCGGCGAGGTCCGAGTGCTCGATCAGGTAGGCGCCGTGCTTGTGGTAGTGGTAGTGCGCGATGTCGAGGCCGACTTCGTGGACCTTCGCCGCCCAACCGAGCAACTCGCGCCAGATACCGTCATCCAGCTCCCAATCCACGGCCACTTGATCGAAGGCGTGCAGGGCTTTGCGTTCTACCCGGGCCGCTTGTTCCAGATCGACGTGATAACGCTCCATCAGCGAAGTCAGGGTGCGCTCGCGCACGTCTTCGTGATGATGGCGGCCGAGCAGGTCGTAGAGCACGCCTTCACGCAGCGCGCCTTCGCAATGATCCATGCGCTGCAGTTCGAGGGCGTCGAAGATCGCCTCGAGAATCGCCAGGCCCGCCGGGAAGATTGCCCGACGGTCAGGCTTGATGCCTTCGAAGTCGATCTTGTCGACGTCACCCAGTTTGAACAACCGGCGCTTGAGCCAGGCCAGGCCTTCGGCATTCACTTCACCGGTGCCATGCCCGCCGGCCTTCAGCGCCAGGCCGATGGCGCGGATGGTGCCCGAGGAGCCGATGGCTTCATCCCAGGTCAGGCGGTGCAGGGCGTGCTCGATGCTCATGATCTCCAGCCGCGCCGCGGTGTACGCCTGAGCGTAACGGGCCGGGGTGATCTTGCCGTCCTTGAAGTAGCGCTGGGTGAAGCTGACGCACCCCATTTGCAGGCTTTCGCGCAGCAGCGGTTCAAACCGCTGCCCAATGATGAATTCGGTACTGCCGCCGCCGATGTCGGCCACCAGACGCTTGCCCGGGGTGTCGGCGAGGGTGTGCGAAACGCCCAGATAAATGAGGCGGGCCTCTTCACGGCCGGAGATGACTTCCACCGGATGGCCGAGGATTTCTTCGGCGCGGTGGATGAATTCGAGACGGTTGCGCGCTTCGCGCAGGGCGTTGGTGCCGACGATCCGCACGGCGCCCAAGGGCATGCCGTTGATCAGTTGGGCAAAACGCTTGAGGCAGTCGAGGCCGCGCTGCATCGATTCTTCGTTGAGATGGCGCTCATCGTCGATGCCGGCGGCGAGCTGCACTTTCTCTCCGAGGCGTTCCAGGATACGGATCTCACCGTTCTGGGCCTTGGCCACGACCATGTGAAAGCTGTTGGAGCCCAGGTCGATTGCGGCGATCAGGGACAGATTCTTGGCTTTGGATTGCGGCATGGTCAGGGGGTCTCGGTCGATAACCCCGCCATCGTGCCACGATCAAACGCTGACGCCAACGCGCATGGCTCAAACCCTTGATCCAACACAGTTTCTGTGGCGAGGGAGCTTGCTCCCGCTGGGCTGCGAAGCGGCCCTGAAGCCATTCACCTTGCGATTCAGGTAAATCGCGGTCGGCGGGTTTCACGACTGCTGCGCAGCCGAGCGGGAGCAAGCTCCCTCGCCACAGAAGGTGTGCAGGATCAGTTGGCGGCTTCCACGGTACCAATGAAATTCGCCAGCTCCGCCGTCTGCGGATGGGCAAACAACACCTTCGGATCCCCCACTTCATGCACCTTGCCATGGTGCATGAACACCAGTTTGTCGCCGACTTCCCGGGCAAAGCGCATTTCGTGGGTGACCATGATCAGCGTCATGCCTTCCTTGGCCAGTTGGCGCACCACGGCGAGCACTTCATTGACCAGCTCCGGGTCCAGCGCCGAAGTGATCTCATCGCACAGCAACACTTTCGGTGACATCGCCAGCGCCCGGGCAATCGCCACGCGCTGTTGCTGCCCACCGGACAAACGATCCGGGAAGGCGTCGAACTTCTCCCCCAGCCCGACGCGCTCGAGCATCTTGCGCGCCAGTTCGGCCGCCTTGGCCTTCGGTACTTTCTGCACCACTTGCGGGGCGAGCATCACGTTTTCGCCGACGGTCAGGTGCGGGAACAGGTTGAACTGCTGGAACACCATGCCGACTTTCTGCCGCAGGCTGCGCAGGTCGGCGCGGGCGGCGTCGAGGTATTCGCCATCGACTTCGATCACGCCGTCGTTGATCGACTCCAGGCCGTTGAGGGTGCGCAGCAGGGTCGATTTGCCCGAGCCGCTGCGGCCGATGATCGCCACCACCTGGCCTTCCTCGACGCTCAGGTCGATGCCTTTGAGCACATGGTGATCGCCGTAGTATTTATGCAGGGCGGAAATTCTAAGCAGAGGCATGCAGTCTCCTTTCCAGGTAGCGCGCGCTGAGCGACAAGGGGTAGCAGAGCAGGAAGTAGCCGAGGGCGACGAGGCCGTAGACCATGAACGGTTCGAAGGTGGCGTTGGCGAGCATGCCGCCGGTCTTGGTCAGCTCGGTGAAGCCGATGATCGAGGTCACCGCCGTGCCTTTCACCACTTGCACCGAGAAACCCACGGTTGGCGCCACGGCGATGCGCAGCGCCTGCGGCAGGATCACGTAGCGCAACTGCTCCAGTGGGTTCAGTGCCAGGCTCGACGAGGCCTCCCACTGGCCATTGGGGATCGCTTCGACGCAACCGCGCCAGATCTCCGCCAGATAGGCGCTGGTGAATAATGTCAGCGCAATCGCTGCGGCCATCCACGGCGAGATTTCGATCCCGGCCAGCGCTACGCCGAAGAACACCAGAAACAGTTGCATCAGCAACGGTGTGCCCTGGAACAATTCGATCCAGGTGCGAGCGATGTTGCTCGGCAACGGGTTCTTCGAGATGCGCATGACCAGAATCAGCAGCCCGACGATCCCGCCACCGATGAACGCCACCAGCGACAGCGCCAGCGTCCACTGCAGACCGGTAAGCAGGTTGCGCAGGATGTCCCAGAAGGTGAAGTCGCTCATCGGCTGCTCCTCGCGATATAGCGGCGACCGACCCAGTTCAGCAACTGGCGGATCAGCAGCGCCATGCACAGATAGATCAGCGTGGTCAGCGCATAGGTTTCAAAGGCGCGGAAGTTGCGCGACTGAATGAAGTTGGCGGCGAAGCTCAGCTCCTCGGTGGCGATCTGCGAACACACCGCCGAACCGAGCATGACGATGATGATCTGGCTGCTCAGGGCGGGCCAGACCTTGCCCAGCGCCGGCAGCAGGATCACGTGGCGGAACGCTTCGAAACGGCTCATCGCCAGTGCGGCAGCGGCCTCCAGTTGGCCGCGCGGGATCGCCTGGATGCCGGCGCGGATGATCTCGGTCGAATACGCGCCGAGGTTGATCACCATCGCCAGCACGGCCGCCTGCCACTCGGAAATCTGCACCCCGAGGGATGGCAGGCCGAAGAAGATGAAGAACAGCTGCACCAGAAACGGCGTGTTGCGGATCAACTCGACGTAGACGCCGAAGAGTGCCGAGAACGGGCGGATGTTCCACGCCCGCACCAGCGCGCCGACGATGCCCACGCCAACCCCGAACAGCGCGCCAATGGCCGTCAGTTCCAGGGTGAACAGGGCGCCGCGCAACAGCAGGTCGGTGTTTTGCAGCACCGGCATGAAATCGAACTGATAAGCCATCGATTGTCTCCCGCGCGCCCGATCAGAGATCGGCCGGCAGCGGCTCCTTGAGCCAGGTCTGCGAGTTTTTCTCCAGCGCGCCGTCAGCCTTGGCGGTGGCGAGGATCTCGTTGACCTTGCCCAGCAGCGCCGGCTCGTTCTTGTTCACGCCGACGTAGACCGGCGAATCCTTGAGCTTCACTTTCAGCGCCGGCACGCGTTTCGGGTTCTTCTCGCTGATCGCCACCATCACCACGTTGCCGCTGGCGATCAGGTCCACTTGCCCGGCGAGGTAGGCGGCGATGGTCGAGTTGTTGTCTTCGAAACGTTTGATGGTCACGCCTTCGGGGGCGACCTTGGTCAGCTCGATGTCTTCGATCGCGCCACGGGTGACGCTGATGGTTTTGCCCTTGAGGTCGTCGAGCGTAGTGACGGCGGCATCAGGCGGGCCGAACACGGCGAGATAGAACGGCGCGTAGGCGTGGGAGAAGTCGATGACTTTCTCGCGCTCCGGGTTCTTGCCCAGGCTTGAGATCACCAGATCGACTTTGCCGGTGGTGAGGAACGGAATGCGGTTGGTGCTGTTGACCGGGGTCAGCTCGAGTTTGACCTTGAGTTGCTCGGCCAGCAGTTTTGCCGTGTCGATGTCCAGGCCACGAGGTTTCATGTCCGGGCCGACCGAGCCGAACGGCGGGAAGTCCTGGGGCACGGCGACTTTCAGCGTGCCGCGTTTGATCACGTCGTCCAGACCGTCGGCGTGGGCGGGGACCTGGCTCAGCAGCAGGCTGGCAAACAGGGCGGTGAGGAGGGCGCTGTAACGCAGGCTCATGGCAAATCTCCGGATCGGCGGGAAGTGATTTCTGCGATCGGATAGAGCATGCGCCGTGCCAATACCCGGATTTATCCCCGGCAGGCCGCGGGTTTGCCGGGTTTCTTCGGTCTTACTGGTCTGAACAGTCAGGTTGTTTTTCGCACTCCGATAGCGCATCGGCAGCGGGCACCGAACCCTGCTGGGGCACGACTTGCCGGATCCGGCGAATAGCTTTACAACTAGCCGCACCTTGGCCTGGCTCGTCTGAAAAAAAATGAACTCGATCTCCCGCGCCGTACCCGAAGTGGCGCTGCAAGCCATCCGCAAACTGATCACCGAACAGGGCTTTGGTGCGGGTGATGCGTTGCCGTCGCAACGGGATCTGGCGCTGCAACTGGGGGTCAGTCGGGCGTCGTTGCGCGAGGCGCTGTCGTCGCTCAGTGCGCTGGGCGTGGTCAGCATCCAGCCGGGCAAAGGCGTATTCGTGCAGGCACCGGTGGAGATCACGCAGGGTGACAATGCACCGGGCTGGCCGTTCGCGGCGCAGGCCTCGCCGCTGGACATCTTTCAGTTGCGCTATGCGCTGGAGGGTTTTGCCGCCGGGCTGGCAGCGGTGACCCTGAGCACGTTCGACCTGGATGCGCTGGAGGACAACGTCGCGGCGATGCGCGAGCAGTTGAAGGCCGGCGATTTCGAGGCGGCGGCGAAACTCGACTTCGAATTCCACCGGCGCATTCTGCTGGCCAGCGGCAATCAGGCGATGCTGAGCATCCTCACCGCCAGCGCCGAGATCTTTCTGGAGAGCCAGAAGCTACCGTTCATCCGCGCCGAACGGGCGCTGGAAACCTGGCAGGAGCATCGCAAGATCCTTCGTGCGCTGGCACGCCGGGCATCCGCTGCGGCCCAGAAGGCCATGCAGGAACACGTGCGCAACGCCGCCCTGCGCACCGGAATTTCCTTCATTGCCCCCGCCACGGCGTGACTTGGGCTATACCCAAACTCATCGAGTGCCATAGCAAGACTCAATCAACTGCAGCTTCCTGAACAAGGGAAGGGCGGCTATGATGGGCCACGTTTTTTTGCTTACAACCTGGAGAATTCCATGAGCAGCGATCTTATCAAACACGTTAGCGACGCCAGCTTCGAAGCCGACGTACTCAAGGCCGAAGGCGCTGTACTGGTCGACTACTGGGCTGAATGGTGCGGCCCTTGCAAAATGATCGCTCCGGTTCTGGACGAGATTGCCGAGACTTACAAAGGCAAGCTGACCGTTGCCAAACTGAACATCGACGAAAACCAGGAAACCCCGGCCAAGCACGGCGTGCGTGGTATCCCGACGCTGATGCTGTTCAAGAACGGCAACGTTGAAGCGACCAAAGTCGGCGCCCTGTCGAAGTCGCAACTGGCTGCTTTCCTCGACGCCAATATCTAAGCGTCGCAGTAAATCGCCGAAAAAAAGCCTCGCAATTTGCGGGGCTTTTTGCGTATTCAGGGCTAGACGCTCCGAAACTCAGGTGGTACATTCGGCCCCGCACTGGTTTCTCCACTGCCCCCTGCTAGCCGTCGCCGACGCACTCCTTTTCGAACAAGTTCGCGATCCTGTCGCCTTCTCCGCGGCGCGGCCTCATTAAGCCAAAAGCTTAATTTCCCCCCCTCCATAAATGATTACGTCATTCCTATATGAATCTGACTGAACTCAAGCAAAAGCCGATTACCGAACTGCTCGAATTGGCCGAACAGATGGGCATAGAAAATATGGCCCGTTCGCGCAAGCAGGACGTGATTTTCTCCCTGCTGAAAAAGCACGCGAAAAGCGGCGAGGAAATCTCCGGTGATGGCGTGCTGGAGATTCTCCAGGACGGCTTCGGCTTCCTGCGCTCCGCTGACGCTTCCTACCTCGCCGGCCCGGACGATATCTACGTCTCGCCGAGCCAGATCCGTCGTTTCAACTTGCGCACCGGTGACACCATCGTTGGCAAGATCCGCCCTCCGAAGGAAGGCGAGCGTTACTTCGCTCTGCTCAAGGTCGACACGATCAACTTCGATCGTCCGGAGAACGCGAAGAACAAGATTCTCTTCGAGAACCTGACCCCGCTGTTCCCGACCGTGCGCATGAAGATGGAAGCCGGCAACGGTTCCACCGAAGACTTGACCGGTCGTGTGATCGACCTGTGCGCCCCGATCGGCAAAGGCCAGCGTGGTCTGATCGTTGCACCGCCGAAAGCCGGTAAGACGATCATGCTGCAGAACATCGCCGCGAACATCGCGCGTAACAACCCTGAAGTTCACCTGATCGTGCTGTTGATCGACGAACGTCCGGAAGAAGTAACCGAAATGCAGCGCACCGTGCGCGGCGAAGTGGTTGCCTCGACCTTCGACGAACCGCCGACCCGTCACGTGCAGGTTGCCGAAATGGTGATCGAGAAGGCCAAGCGCCTGGTCGAACACAAGAAGGACGTGGTGATCCTGCTCGACTCCATCACCCGTCTGGCCCGTGCCTACAACACCGTGATCCCGAGCTCCGGCAAGGTGCTGACCGGTGGTGTCGATGCTCACGCCCTGGAGAAACCGAAGCGTTTCTTCGGTGCGGCGCGCAACATCGAAGAAGGCGGCTCGCTGACCATTATCGCCACCGCGCTGGTTGAAACCGGCTCGAAGATGGACGAAGTGATCTACGAAGAGTTCAAGGGTACTGGCAACATGGAGCTGCCTCTGGATCGCAAGATCGCCGAGAAGCGTGTGTTCCCGGCCATCAACATCAACCGTTCCGGCACCCGCCGCGAAGAGTTGCTGACCGCCGACGACGAACTGCAGCGCATGTGGATCCTGCGCAAGCTGCTGCACCCGATGGACGAAGTGGCTGCCATCGAGTTCCTGGTCGACAAGCTGAAAACGACCAAGACCAACGACGAGTTCTTCCTGTCGATGAAGCGCAAGTAACATCGCCGGTTGAACCGATAAAAAGGGCGTCCCTTGGGGGGTGCCTTTTTTTTGCATGAAATTTACCCCGGCAATGGGAGGTTCCTGATCTGGTAAGGTCTGTGATCGGGTAAGACAACAAGCAGCACCCGCGAGCCTTTTTTATTCAAGCTCGCGCTGTACAAAAAACAACCACCTGATTGGCATTAAGATTTTATGAGCACACTCGCTTATCGAAGGGATATCGACGGCCTGCGCGCAGTCGCAGTGATCGCCGTGGTGCTGTTCCATTTTGGCGTCCCGGGGTTTACCGGCGGTTTTGTCGGCGTGGACGTGTTCTTCGTGATTTCCGGCTACCTCATCACCTCGATCATCTGGAACCAGCGTCAGGCGGGGCGTTTCAGTTTCGTCGAGTTCTGGGCGCGGCGTGCGCGGCGGATTCTGCCGGCGCTGTTCGCGATGATCATTGCGGTGCTGGCGGTGGGCTGGTTCCTGCTGGCGCCCAAAGACTATGAAGAGCTCGGGCGCTCGGTGCGCTATCAGGTGACGTTCGTCTCAAACATCCTGTTCATGCGCCAGGACGGCTACTTCGACGTCGCCTCTGACCTCAAACCGCTGCTGCACACCTGGTCACTGGCGGTGGAGGAGCAGTTCTACATCTTCTTCCCGCTGCTGCTGACGTTGCTCTCGAGTCGCCTGAAACACTGGCGGCTGGCGCTGTTCGGCGTGCTGCTGGTGTCGTTCGGTCTGAGTGTGTGGGCGATCCAGCATCATCCGGAAAAGGCTTTCTTCCTGCTGCCGATGCGCGCCTGGGAGTTGCTCGCCGGAGCGATGCTGGCGGTCGCGCCGAAACACGCCTGGCGCTTGAAGCCGCTGGCCGCCCAGGTCTTGAGCCTGCTCGGCATGGGGTTGATCCTGCTGGCGGTGTTCGCCTATGACAAGTCGACGCCGTTCCCGGGTGTCACGGCGTTGCTGCCGGTGCTGGGCGTGGTGCTGCTGATTCTGGCCAACGGTCATCGCGAAACGCTGGTTGGTCAATTGTTGAGCAGTCGGGTGATGGTCGGCCTCGGGCTGATCTCCTATTCCTGGTATTTGTGGCACTGGCCGGTATTCGTGTTTTCCAGCTACGCCAGTGTCGATGAGCCGGGCGCGCTCGACACGGCCGGACTGATTCTGCTGACCCTGGTGCTGGGTTATCTGTCATGGAAGTTCGTCGAAACGCCGTTCCGTGAACGGCGCTTGCTCGCCGGACGCCGGCAGATTCTGCTGGCCGGGTTCTGCGGGATTCTGCTGCTCGGTCTGGCCGGGCAATCGCTGCGCTGGACCGATGGCCTGCCATGGCGCTTGTCCGAGCAGGCGCTGCAATACGCCAAGGGCCGCGAGTGGCGGCCGGAGCTGATGGCGTGTCTGGCGGATGACAAAACCCCTGACGATAGGCTGTTCTGCCATTACGGCGTAGCGGAACTGCCGACTCGCGCGCTGGCCTGGGGTGACAGCCATGCCACGGCGCTGATCCCGGTGTTCGATGACGGTGCCAAAGCCCACGGTGTCAGTGTGATTCTGGCCAGTTCTCCGGGTTGTATTCCGGTCGACGGGCTGGAGCATGACGGTGTCTGTGCGCGCTTCAACAAGCGGGTCGAGCAAGGGCTGAAAACCCAGGCGATCAGCGATGTGGTGCTGGTCGCCCGCTGGAGCCTGTACCTGTACGGCGACGCCAAGGGTGATCTCGGTCATGTGCTGAGAACACCGGACGGGCGTTACGATCGCGCCGAAGCCGAGCAGCGTTTTGCCGCAGGCCTGCGCGCTCGCGTGGCGCAATTGCGGGCGGCCGGGCATCGCGTATGGCTGGTGAAAGAGGCGCCGTTGCAGGCGTTCAGTCCACCGTATCGGCTGACGCGGCTGGCGATGCTTGATCGCCCGGTGGATGACGTCGGTCTGGATGTCGAGGCGCACCACAAGCGTCAGGTGTTCATCAGCCAGTTGTTCGCGCAACTGGCGCAGAATGATCCGGCGGTGCGGGTGGTCGATCCGGCGCCGCGACTGTGTGATGAAAACGGCCTGTGTCACGCCGAACTCGGCGGTTATTCGCTGTACACCGATGACAATCACCTGTCCGAAGTCGGTGCGCGGTTTGTGGCGCCGATCCTTGAGCCGCTGTTTATCGGCCTGCAAGGCCGGGAAAACCTTGGCAAAGCGCAGACGAATGCAGCCAAGTAAGCAGCGACAGGCTGCCACAGGGCTGCATAGCAGGTAGGATGTACGCCTATTTTGAGGGTGCCATCGTCAATGAAATTCAAGGATCTTCGGGATTTCGTGCAGCAGCTTGAGCAGCGCGGAGAGTTGAAACGCATCCAGATTCCCGTCTCGCCGGTGCTGGAGATGACCGAGGTGTGCGACCGCACGTTGCGGGCCAAGGGCCCGGCGCTGCTGTTCGAGAAACCCACCGGTTACGACATTCCGGTGCTCGGCAACCTGTTCGGCACCCCGGAGCGGGTGGCCATGGGCATGGGCGCCGAGTCGGTCAGCGAGCTGCGCGAGATCGGCAAGCTGCTGGCCTTCCTCAAGGAGCCGGAGCCGCCGAAGGGCTTGAAGGACGCGTGGTCGAAACTGCCGATCTTCCGCAAGATCATTTCGATGGCGCCGAAAGTCGTCAAAGACGCGGTGTGCCAGGAAGTGGTCATCGAAGGCGACGACGTCGACCTGGCGATGCTGCCGGTGCAGACCTGCTGGCCTGGCGACGTCGGCCCGCTGATCACCTGGGGCCTGACCGTCACCAAAGGCCCGAACAAGGAGCGCCAGAACCTCGGTATCTACCGTCAGCAAGTGATCGGCCGCAACAAGGTGATCATGCGCTGGCTCAGCCACCGTGGCGGTGCGCTGGACTTCCGCGAGTGGTGCGAGAAGCATCCGGGCCAGCCATTCCCGGTGTCGGTCGCGCTGGGCGCCGACCCTGCGACCATTCTCGGCGCCGTGACGCCGGTGCCGGACAGTCTCTCCGAATACGCTTTCGCCGGTCTGCTGCGCGGTAACCGTACCGAGCTGGTCAAGTGCCGGGGCAACGATCTGCAAGTGCCGGCCACTGCCGAGATCATCCTCGAAGGCGTGATCCATCCGGGCGAGATGGCCGACGAAGGCCCGTACGGCGACCACACCGGTTACTACAACGAAGTCGACAGCTTCCCGGTGTTCACCGTCGAACGCATCACCCACCGGATCAAGCCGATTTACCACAGCACCTACACCGGCCGGCCGCCGGATGAACCGGCAATTCTCGGCGTGGCGCTGAACGAAGTATTCGTACCGATCCTGCAGAAGCAGTTCCCGGAGATCACCGACTTCTACCTGCCGCCGGAAGGCTGCTCGTACCGCATGGCCGTGGTAACGATGAAGAAGTCGTACCCGGGGCATGCCAAGCGCGTGATGCTCGGTGTCTGGTCGTTTTTGCGACAGTTCATGTACACCAAGTTCGTTATCGTCACTGACGACGATATCAATGCCCGGGACTGGAACGACGTGATCTGGGCCATCACCACGCGCATGGACCCCAAGCGCGACACGGTGATGATCGACAACACGCCGATCGACTACCTCGACTTCGCCTCGCCGGTCTCCGGCCTGGGCTCGAAAATGGGCCTGGATGCCACTCACAAGTGGCCGGGCGAAACCACTCGCGAGTGGGGCCGCGTGATCGTCAAGGACGACGCCGTTACTCAACGGATCGATGCCATCTGGAATCAGTTAGGAATAGATTGATGCGTGTAATCCTGCAGCCCTCCGGAGCGGTGCTCGAGATACGGCCCGGCGAGCGGATTCTCGATGGTGCGCGGCGCCTGGGCTACGAATGCCCGCAAAGCTGTCGCAACGGCAATTGCCACGTGTGTGCGGCGCTATTGGTGGAGGGCCGGGTCGAACAGGCCGGCAAGGTGCACGACCACGGCGAGTTCTACACTTGCATAGCCGAGCCGCTGGAAGACTGCGTCCTGCTGTGGGATGGCGTGCTCGCGCTGGGAGAACTGCCGGTGCGCAGCCTGTCGTGTCAGGTCATCGAATGCCGGGATGTCGGCGGCGACACCTGGCGCGTGCGCCTGCGGGCGCCGGCCGGCAAGCCGCCGCGTTATCACGCCGGGCAGTACTTGATGATCGAGCGTGAGAACGGCGAGAAGTCGGCGTTCTCCATGGCCTCGGCGCCGCATGGCGGGCGCGATCTGGAAATCCACGTGCTGGCCCGCGAAGCCAGTGCGCTGAGCCTGATCGAACAGCTGCAACGCAACCCGCTGGTGCGCGTCGAACTGCCGTTCGGCGACACGCACCTTGCCGAACTGCCCGACGGTCCGCTGGTGCTGATCGCCGCTGGCACCGGCATGGGCCAGATCCACAGCCTGATCGAACACTGCCGCGCCAACGGTTTCAAACATCCGGTGCATCTGTACTGGGGCGTTCGCCGTCCGGAAGATTTCTATGACATTGAGCATTGGGACGAATGGCTGAAGCTGCCCAACCTGTTCCTGCACAAAGTCGTCAGCGACCAGTGCGGTTGGGAAGGGCGCTGCGGGATGTTGCACCAGGCCGTGTGCGAAGACTTCCCGGATCTGAAGTCGCTGCACGTCTACGCCAGCGGCTCGCCGGCGATGGTCTACGGCACGCTGGATGCGCTGGTGGAAGCCGGCATGGATGCGCACCAGAT
This sequence comes from Pseudomonas sp. GM30, assembly GCF_000282275.2. Lineage (NCBI taxonomy): Bacteria > Pseudomonadati > Pseudomonadota > Gammaproteobacteria > Pseudomonadales > Pseudomonadaceae > Pseudomonas > Pseudomonas sp. GM30. Next base: position 27,944 of record NZ_AKJP02000012.1, read on the forward strand.
GCGCGCCGATGTATTTGCGTATGCGCCTCGGACTTGACCTGCGCGTTTGAGCCTCGTCCCTAGAAACGTACGCCGCTAGTCACCATCGCCGCATTGGCGCCGAGAAACACCAGCTCGGCGGCCAATGGGCCGTAGTGAGTGCCGACGGACGGAATGATCACCGGCGCAACGCCGTAGCGGTTCAACGGGATCTTGTCCTTGTAATCACCGCGATAACCCTGCAACAGCCCACCGGTGACTTTCAGATACAGCGGATACTCGCTGCTGTTATAGCGCTTGCCGACATAGGCGTAGTTCGAGCGCTGGCGGAACGAGTTGCGGAAAGTTGCCCCGCCAAATACCCAGCCGGACGCCTGATTGCGTTCGATGCCGATCAAGTCCTGATGATTATTGTGTTCGGGGTCGGGCGAGTAATGTCGGGTGTAGACGCTGGTCTGCGCATACCAGAAGCCTTTGTCCTGTGCATCGTCCTCGGCCAATGCATGGCCGGCCTGGGTCATCAGCAATGCGGCCAGAAGTGTCGGGATTTTCATTGTGCAGCCTCGGTTAAACGGAATGGCTTGCGCCAGAGGAAGGCCGTTATACGTAGGCGTTCAGCGACGGAGAAGAAAGAAAGTCCGATATTTTAGTAGGAAGTTTCCCGCGCCTTCATGAACGAAACCTGAACGAGCGAAGGCTTATGCATATTTCATTCGGGTATTTAAGATATTTCTGCAATGGTATTAGGCTATATAAAACCGCATGGCCGGGGCTGATAATCCCCAATTAACGCTATCGGCAGGTCATACATCCTTTAGCACTTTTCGTTTTACAGTTACTGCTATATGTTCTATCAAGCGAATTGTGCTTACATCTTGTAATACTTGCGGGGCCGAACACTTCCGTCATGACAGCCATTGAATCTGCTTTTGTGAATCTGGCTTATCCTCCGCGGCTCGATCTGGGGCCGCAGCTGACCCACGAACAACTTCTCGTCTCGATGCAATCGACCATGGCGCGCCACAAGGGCGGGCCGGTGTGGCTGTTCGCCTACGGTTCGCTGATCTGGCGTCCGGAGTGCACGGCGGTGGAGCGGGTGCGCGGGCGCGTCCATGGCTATCATCGTGGCTTGTACCTGTGGTCACACGAGCACCGCGGGACGCCGGAAATGCCCGGGCTGGTATTTGGTCTGGATCGCGGCGGTTCGTGCAGCGGCTTCGCCTATCGGCTGCCGGAAGAGAATCTCGACAGTGCGTTGTACGCGCTGTGGAAACGCGAGATGCCGTTTCCGTCCTATCGCCCGCACTGGCTCAACTGCCGACTCGAAGATGGCAGTCAGGTTCAGGCGCTAGGGTTTGTTCTGGAGCGACACCTGCCCAGCTACGCCGGCAACCTGCCGGATCATGTGCTGAGCCAGGTGTTTGAAAGCGCTTGCGGGCGCTACGGCACCACTCGCGATTATGTCGAGCAGACCGCCCACGCCCTGCGCAGCCACGCCATGCCGGATCGAAATCTGGAGGCGCGGCTCAAGCGCTGTAGATCACAAAGCGATCAAGCGACCGCTTCGCGGCTCTGACTGGCGACTTGTTTGTGCCATAGCGTCGGCGCCAGGAAGGCCATCGACAGCAGGCAAGCGCCCACCAGCAGCACGAAACCACCGTCCCAGCCGAAGTGGTCGACGGTGTAGCCCATCGCCGCACTTGCCGCCACCGAACCACCCAGATAGCCGAACAGGCCAGTAAAGCCCGCTGCCGTACCGGCGGCTTTCTTCGGTGCCAGTTCCAGCGCCTGCAGGCCGATCAGCATCACCGGGCCGTAGATCAGGAAGCCGATGGAGAACAGCGCGATCATGTCCACGGTCGGGTTGCCAGCCGGGTTCAGCCAATAAACCAGGGTCGCCACGGTCACCAGCGCCATGAACACCATGCCGGTCAGGCCACGGTTGCCACGGAAGATCTTGTCCGACATCCAGCCGCACAGCAGCGTGCCCGGAATGCCCGCCCATTCGTAGAAGAAGTAGGCCCACGAAGTCTTGTCGACGTCGAAGTGCTTGGCTTCTTTGAGGTAGGTCGGTGCCCAGTCCAGTACGCCGTAACGCAGCAGGTAGACGAAGACGTTGGCCATGGCGATGTACCAGAGCATTTTGTTGCGCAGCACGTATTTGACGAAGATTTCCTTGGCACTGAATTCGTCTTCGTGGCTGGCGTCGTAGCCTTCCGGGTAGTCGTTCTTGTACTTTTCGATCGGCGGCAGGCCGACCGATTGCGGGGTGTCGCGCATGGTGATGAAGGCAAACACCGCCACGCCCAGCGCCACCGCTGCCGGAACGTAGAAGGCTGCGTGCCAGTCATTGAACAGGCCCATGCCGATCAGGAACAGCGGGCCGATCAGGCCGCCGCCGACGTTATGCGCCACGTTCCACACCGAGACCACGCCGCCACGTTCCTTCTGCGACCACCAGTGCACCATGGTGCGTCCGCTCGGCGGCCAGCCCATGCCCTGGGCCCAGCCGTTGATGAACAGCAGGATGAACATCATGGTCACGCTGGACGTTGCCCATGGCGCGAAACCGAAAATGAACATCACCCCGGCCGACACCAGCAGGCCGAATGGCAGGAAGTAGCGCGGGTTGGAACGGTCGGACACCAGGCCCATCAGGAACTTGGACAGGCCGTAGGCAATGGCGATGGCCGACATCGCCAGACCCAGATCGCCACGGCTGTAGCCTTCGTCGATCAGGTACGGCATGGCCAGCGAGAAGTTTTTGCGCAGCAGGTAATAACCCGCGTAGCCAAAGAAGATACCGGCGAAGATCTGCCAGCGCAGGCGTCGGTAAGTGCTGTCTATTTTTTCTTCAGGCAATGGAGCCTGATGTGCGGCAGGACGAAAGAAAGCAAACATTCAAGAGCTCCAGATTTCTTGTTTTGACTGCGGATGCGAATGTTACAGTTTCGTTACCGAAAATAGCACCAGTTCGCATTGGCAAAACAGTGGAAATGTTGGAATTCGCGCGTTCTTTTACGAACCTGTCGCTCAGCTGTAAGAACAGGGCGTTTTCACCACTTATGAACATGGAGTGACTTAGACTCGCGGCCCGTTCAGCCGATTGATCAGCCGAGATAAGCAATGTCACTGAAGGTTCGCATGTTGGTGCCGAGATTTTTGGTGGCAGCGGGACTTGCTGTCGTGTTGCTGACATTGATTGTCACCGATCATCCCGCCCATTCCGGGCTGCGCAATGCCACGGTGCTGATCATTCGACATGCGGAAAAACCGGATACGGGACCGGTGCTCAATGCCCGAGGCGAACAGCGCGCCGCTGCCTATGTCGACTATTTCAATCCGCTGAAACTCGACGGCCAGACGTTCACCCCCCAGCGTTTGATTGCTGCCGGCGATACCCCGGAAAGTTCGCGCTCACGCCTGACCCTGACCCCGCTGGCCCAGCGCCTGAACCTTGCGATCGAGCAGCCCTACGTCAATGGCGACCTGCATCTACTGGTCAAACTGTTGCGCAAGAGCAATCAGGCGCAGACGGTGCTGATCGCTTGGCACCACGGCCACATCAACAAGTTGATCAAGGCCTTTGGCGGCGACGCCACTGCGCTGATGGGCCAGGAAAAATGGCCGGATGATGTCTTCGACTGGCTGATCGTCCTGCACTTCGATGACAAAGGCCGGTTGATTCCGTCCCGCAGCCTGAAGGTGCAGGAGCACCTGTTGCCAGGTGACTCGGCCGGGCCGAGCGGCGGCTAAACGTCCGTCAGAAAATGTACCTACTCCCATTTGCCCAGCGGTTTCGTCAGATTTCCCGTCGGGATCAGGAAATGTCCTGCATCCAAAAGCGAAGCTGCGCCATTCAGTTAAAAGGCTGTGCTCCGTAACCTTTGTGCTGTTGCCGGATAAGGCATCTCACTCGGGAAGGGGCGCGATCATGCGGTGGTTTTTTGCGGGGATTTTATTGACGATCTTCAGTCTTGCACTGGCGGCAGAAGGTTTACTGATACCTGAAAATAATCCCCAGCCGATTTATCCAAAGATGTTGTCCAGGGCTGGGGTCGAAGGCGAGGTCAGGGTCAGCTTTATCGTCAAGGCGGATGGATCGGTCGGCGCGATCGACATTGTGCGAAGTGATCACCCCGATCTGACTGAGGCGGTCAAAGACGCAATAACACAGTGGCGCTTCAGACCCTGGACGGTTGAAGACGGTCGGCCTGCGCAGCAGTCTGTCGTGGCGCCGATGCTCTTTCGATTGGCCAGGGATCAGCCGATCGACATCAACCAGTGGCTGAAGTCAGTAAAGTGCCGGGTCATCAATGACGGTTTCAGGAACATGCCTGAGCACGCCTGGGTCGACGCAGAAGTGTTTAATTACACCCGTGCTTACGTTTCGAACGTGATCCACAAGAGTCAAATGGCCGATGAACAACGTCTGGCAATAATCGCCAAGATGAACCGACGCGTACCGATGATCGTCAGAGGCTGCCGGGAAGCCCCTATGCGTCGATACATGAGTTTTCTGCCGGGAGAGGTTCGTGAGTTGTTTTGAAAACCAGCGCCGCCGAAAGTGACACTGCGTTGCTGCCTGGCGCGGATCAGGCCGGCGCCGAGAGCCACCGGCCTGAAAAAACTCAGCGCACCTGCACCACCACCTTGCCCACCGCCTTGCGCTGCCCCAGATCATTGATTGCCTGCGCCGCATTGCTCAGTGGGTACACCTGCGACACCAGCGGTTTCAACTTGCCCTCGGCGAACCAGCCGAACAGTTGCTGGAAGTTCGCCGCGTTGTCCTGCGGTTGGCGCTGGGCGAAGGAGCCCCAGAACACACCGAGTACCGCTGCGCCCTTGAGCAGCGCGAGGTTGACCGGCAGTTCGGGGATGCGTCCGCTGGCGAAGCCGACCACCAGCAGCCGGCCGTTCCAGGCGATGGCGCGGATGGCCTGATCAAACAGGTCGCCACCGACCGGGTCGTAGATCACGTCAGCGCCCTGGCCGTCGGTGAGGCGTTTGATTTCATCCTTGAGGCTGGTTTCGCTGTAGTTGATCAGTTCATCAGCACCGGCGGCCTTGGCCACCGCGAGTTTTTCCGCGCTGCTGGCGGCGGCGATGACCCGAGCACCCATGGCTTTGCCGATTTCCACCGCCGCCAGACCTACACCGCCGGAAGCGCCGAGGACCAGCAAGGTCTCGCCCGGTTGCAGATTGGCCCGTTGTTTGAGGGCGTGCATCGAAGTGCCGTAGGTCATGCTGAACGCGGCGGCGCTGTTGAAGTCCATCGATGGCGGGATCAGCAGTACGTTGTAGCCCGGCACCGCGACCTGTTCGGCGAAGCTGCCCCAGCCGGTCAGGGCCATGACCCGGTCGCCGACTTTCAGATGGCTGACTTTCTCACCGACGGCGCTGACCACGCCGGCCGCTTCGCCCCCCGGCGAAAACGGGAAGGGCGGCTTGAACTGATACTTGCCCTCGATGATCAGCGTGTCCGGGAAGTTGACCCCGGCGGCGTGCACCTCCAGGAGGATTTCGTTCTTCTTCGCGACAGGACTGGCGACGTCTTCCAGCACCAGCGATTCGGCAGGGCCGAAGGCTTTGCACAGCACGGCTTTCATCAGGGCTATTCCTTTGGGAGTGATGGCCGATAAGTGTAGGTGTGTCAGTCAACGGGTCAACGAGCATGCCCGGCCCTGATAGTCAGCCATAAGCTTGTGCTTGCGCGGCGGGTCGTTATGCTAGGCCGCAAACCGGATAAGGAGCGAATTGTGAAAGCGTGGATCATGTTGTTGCTGGCCCTGTCTCTGCCTGTGGCAGCGCTGGCCGAAGAAGCCAAAGAAGGCGAGGCGCCGAAGGTCAACTACATCACCCTGAGCCCGCCGTTCGTGGGCAACTACGGGCTGGACGGCACACCGAAGCTGAAGGTCTACAAGGCCGACGTGGCGCTGCGTGTGACCGGCGAAGAGGCGACCAAACTGGTCAAGGCCAACGAGCCGCTGATCCGCAATCAACTGGTGGCGCTGTTCACCCAGCAGACCACCGAGGCGATGGGCAGCATCGAAGGCAAGGAAAAGCTGCGTCAGGAAGCCCTGAAGCAGACCCAGCAAGTGATGAATGACGAGACCGGCAAACCGGTGGTGGAAGATCTGTTGTTCAACAACCTGATCATTCAGTAACCACGCTGGCCGCTGTTCAGGACGCCAGGCTTTTGCGAAAGCGCGCCAGTGCGATAACGAAGAACAGCAGGCCGATGGCCGTCAGCGCCAGCAAGTCCGGCCAGACCACGCTCAGCCCGGCGTCGCGAAACAGAATCGCGGCGCTGAGGCTGACAAAGTGTGTGGACGGCGAACCCTGCATGACCCATTGCAGCCACTGCGGCATGCTGTCCAATGGCGTGCTGCCGCCGGACAGCAGCAACATCGGGATGATCACCGGAATCGCCAGCAGGCCGAACTGCGGCGTCGAACGCGCGAGCGTCGCCAGAAAGATGCCCAGCGCGGTACTGGCAAACAGATAAACTGCAGTCACCAGCAAAAACAGGCTCATCGAGCCGGCCAACGGCACATCCAGCAGGCCTTTGACCACCACCTCCAGCGACAGCCAGGTGCACAGCACCACCACCAGCAGGTTGCTCCAGATTTTCGCCAGCATGATTTCCAGCGCCGTCAGTGGCAGCACCAGCAAATGGTCGAGCGTGCCATGTTCGCGTTCGCGCAGCAGCGCCGTGCCGGTGAGGATGATCGCCAGAATGGTGATGTTGTTGACGATCTGAATCACCGCCAGAAACCAGCCACCCTCCAGATTGGTGTTGAACAGAGAGCGGGTAGTCAGTTGCACGGGCGCCTTGGCGGCTGCATCGCCCTGACCGGCATAGTCGAGCAATTCGCGCTGGAAGATCCGGCCGATGTAGCCGGCGCCCATGAATGCCTGGCTCATGGCGGTGGCATCGACGTTGACCTGAATCGCCGGTTGCCGCGCGGCGAGCAAGTCGGTTTGAAAGCCCGCCGGGATGTTGATGACGAAGGTGTACTGACCGCTGTCCATGACCTGATCCAGTTGCGCATAAGGCAACAGCACCGGCGTCTGGAATTCCGGCGGCTGCAGGGCCTGGGCCAACTGGCGCGAGAGGGCGCTGTGATCTTCGTCGACGATCGCCACGCTGGCGTTGTGCACGCCGATCACCGAACCGGCGGCGGGCATGTAGATCGCCACAGTGAAGGCGTAGAACAGGAACAGCAGCAACACGCTGTCGTGGCGCAGGCTGGTCAGCTCCTTGAGTCCCAGGCGCAGGATGTGCGCGAACTTGTGCATCAGGCCTCCTGCTTTTTCAGCATGATCAGGCTCAGCCCGGTGAACCCGACAAAGAACCCGAACAGCGCCAGGCACTGTGGCCACAGCTCACGCAAGTCCAGCGCTTTGGTGAACGTACCCACCGCGATGTCGAGGAAGTGCCCCGCCGGAAACAGCATGCCCATCACTGCTGCCGCACCTTCCAGTGACGAGCGCGGCACGATCAGCCCGGAGAACTGGATGGTCGGCAGGCTGGTGATGATCATGGTGCCGAGGATCGCGGCGATTTGTGTGCGGGTGAACGCCGAGATCAGCAGGCCCATGCTGGTGGTCGCCAGCACGTACAGCAGGCCGCCGAATGCCAGCGTCAGCAGGCTGCCCTTGAACGGCACGCCGAACAGCCAGCGATTCATCGCCACCAGCAGCGCCAGGTTGACCAGGCTGATCAACAGATACGGCGCCTGTTTGCCCAGCAGAAACTCCAGACGGGTCAGGGGTGTGGCGTAGAAGTTGGTGATCGAACCCAGCTCCTTTTCGCGGACGATGCCGAGCGCCGTGAGCATCGCTGGAATGAAGGCGAGGATCAGCGCCATGACCCCGGGACCGATGGCGTTGACGCTGACCACGTCCTGGTTGTAGCGAAAGCGGGTTTCCAGGCTGGCCGCCGCCGGGTGGGCCAGCGCCGGGCTGCTCTGCTCGGCCAGCTGTTGCAGATTGCCCAGGTGCACGGCTTCGACATAGTTACGGCTGGTCTCGGCGCGAAACGGCATGCCGCCATCCAGCCACGCCGCCACGGCGGGTTGGCGCCCGGCGTACAGATCGCGGCCGAATCCGGGGGGAATCTCCAGCGCCAGTTTGATTTCCGAGCGTTGCAGGCGCCGGTGTAGTTGCTGCGGGTCATGAATGGCCGGCTGTTCGTCGAAGTAGCGGGAGCCGCGAAACGCCTCCAGATAAGCCCGGCTCTGCGGCGTCTGATCCTGGTCGTACACGGCAAACGCGAGGTTTTCCACGTCCAGCGAGATGCCGTAACCGAAGATCACCATCATGAAAATCGCCCCGGCCAAGGCGAACGCCATGCGCACTTTGTCGCGCAACAGCTCCTTGCCTTCGCGACTGGCCACGGCCAACAGGCGACCGAGGCTGAAACCGTGACGGGGCAGCGGTGTTGTCGCTGCGCTCGGCGGCGCCATTTGCGGTTCGGCCACAGGCGCTGATGGCTGAGCGCCCTGAGCCTGTTCCAGGCAAGTGACGAAGGCAGCTTCCAGCGTCTCTCCCGCAAACTGGCGTTGCAGCGCCGCCGGGGTGTCGCAGGCGAGGACCTTGCCCGCGTGCATCAGCGAGATGCGGTCGCAGCGCTGCGCTTCGTTCATGAAGTGCGTGGAGAGGAAGATCGTCACGCCCTGTTCGCGGGACAACTCGATCAACAGTCGCCAGAAATCATCACGGGCTGCCGGATCGACGCCGGAAGTCGGCTCGTCGAGAATCAGCACCTCCGGGCGGTGCAGCACCGCCACCGCCAGTGACAGACGCTGGCGCAGCCCAAGGGGCAGGGCACCTGACGGCTGATCAGCGACGCCGCGCAGATTGAAGCGCTCAATCAACGCTTCGATGCGTTGTGCGCTCTCGGTTTTGGGCAGGTCGAACAGCCGCGCGTGCAGTTCGAGGTTCTGCCGCACACTGAGTTCGCCATACAACGAAAAACTCTGCGACATGAAGCCGACCCGCTTGCGCGTGGCCAGATCCTTGGCATTAACCGGGTTGCCGAGCAGCGTCGCACTGCCTTCACTGGCCGGCATCAGCCCGGTCAGGACCTTCATGGTGGTGGTCTTGCCGCAGCCGTTGGAGCCAAGAAAGCCGAAAATCTCGCCACGCCCAATGGCAAAACTGACGTGATCCACAGCGGTGAAATCGCCGAAGCGCAGCGTCAGGTCGTGGGCTTCGATGGCGATGTCGCCGCTGTTGCCGGTGCGCGGTGGAATCACCAACGGCTGAGCGTCATGCTGGCTGTCGCCCTGGAAGTGGGTGAAGGCGTCATCGAGTTTGCCGCTGGGGGTGACGGTGGCCAGTTCACGGCTCAGGCCGGTGGCGATCAACTGGCCGGCGTCGAGCATCAGGCAATGCTCGAACTGCTCGGCTTCTTCCATATAGGCCGTGGCGACCAGCAGCGTCAGTTGCGGGCGCTGGCGTCGCACGTCGTCGACCAACTCCCAGAAGCGCCGGCGCGAGAGTGGGTCGACGCCGGTGGTCGGCTCGTCGAGGATCAGCAGATCCGGTTCATGGATCAGCGCGCAGCACAGCCCGAGTTTCTGCTTCATCCCACCGGACAACTTGCCGGCGGGGCGCTCGGCGAACTTCAGCAGATCCGTGGCGAGCAGCAGGCTGTGCATGCGTTGCTCGCTTTCAGCCTTCGACAGGCCGAACAGCGTCGAGAAGAACTGGATGTTCTCGCGGATCGACAGCTCTGGGTACAGGTTGCCGCCCAGGCCCTGCGGCATGAAGGCGATGCGCGCATAGAGTGTGTCGCGATGCCGGCGATCCTCGATCGCGCCACCGAGCACCTCCAGTTGCCCTTGCTGCAAGGTCTTCACGCCGGCAATCAATCCCAGCAGGCTCGACTTGCCCGCGCCATCGGGGCCGATCACTCCGCAGCGGGTGCCGGCGGGCAGGCTGAAGGCGATGTCGCTCAGCGCTTGCTGTTTACCGTAGCGGTGGGCGATACCGGTCGCTTGAACCGCAAGGCCGCTCATTGCAGATTGGCCGGCCATTCGACGGGCGCGATCCGCACGTAGCCGGCCCCGGGCATGCCGGGTTTGGCTTGCGGCACGGCGCTGGGCTGGACCAGGCGCAGCTTGACGCGGAACACTAGTTTTTGCCGCTCGTCGCGGGTCTCGACCTCTTTGGGGGTGAACTGCGATTTGGCCGCGACGAAGCTGATTTTTGCCGGCAGCGGGTTATCGGGCAAGGCATCGAGCAGCACGCGCGCCTCATCGCCCACCGCCAGGCGTCCGGCCACTGCGGCTGACAGATAGAGATTCATGTATTGGTCGTTGGGATCGATCAGCAGCAAGACCCGGCCACCGGCCCCCAGCACTTCACCCGGTTCGGCCATGCGCAGCTGGATCACGCCATCAATCGGCGCGCGCAGACTGCTGTCGTCAATTTCACTGGTCAACTGTGCGACCTGAGCCTGTGCCGCGCCAATCGCCGCACTGACAGCAGACACCTGGGCCCGGGCGGCGACAACGGCAGCGTTGCCAGTGCCGATGCGTGACTGCAACTGATCGATGATCTGCGCGCTGACGTAACCGTGCTTGAACAGTGACTGCGAGCGGCCAAGCTCCTGTTGGGCCAGCAGCAGCTCACTCTGGCGCAATTGCACATTGGCCTGAGCGGCGTTGAGATTTTCCCGGGCGCGCAACACTTCGGCTTCGGCCTCATGACGCTGGGCTTCGAGGGTACGGGTGTCCATGCGTGCCAGCAGTTGCCCTTTGCTGACCTTGTCGCCTTCGTCGACCAGTACCTCGGCGAGGCGCCCGGGGGTCTTGCTGGCGATCTGCACTTCAGTGGCTTCCAGCCGCCCGTTGCCCATCGACAGTCCTTCGACCAGGCGGCTGCTGATGGACATCCAGTAACCCAATCCGCCAGCGGCGGCGAGTAACACCAGGAGCGAACCGGCGTATAGAAGTGAAGAGCGGCTGTGCGTCGACATGGGGGCATCCTGCGGCAGTGGCTTCCAGTCTGACTGTTCAAGCGTTCCGTTCGCTTGATGTCAGTCAAATGAGCGTCAAGCCTAGCCCCTTTTGTCGGTAAAAACCGTGACCGGCAAGTTCTCAGCGCAAGCCGAGCACGGCGGCCCACTGTTCGGCCGTCACTGGCATGACCGACAGGCGACTGCCTTTTTGCACCAGCGGCATTTCGGCCAGCGCGGTCTGCTGTTTCAGATAATCGAGCTTCAGCACCCGGGCAAACGTCTCGACATGTGCCACATCAATGGCGCTCCAGGCGTTTTTCTCGGGTGTGGCTTTCGGGTCGAAGTAATGGCTCTCGGGTTCCAGTGCGGTGGGATCCGGGTACGCAGCCTGAATAATCCTGCCGATTCCGGCAATCCCTGGCTCCGGGCAACTGGAGTGGTAGAAAAAGAACTCATCGCCAACGGCCATCGCCCGCAGGAAGTTTCTTGCCTGATAGTTGCGAACCCCGTCCCAGCGCGCTGTGCCGAGTTTCTCCAAACCTTTGATCGAGAGTTCGTCAGGCTCGGATTTCATCAGCCAATAGGCCATGTCTTTTGCTCCTCAAGCGGTCATTGGGCAGGTTGTCGGGCAATTTTATGACAAACCGACGGTCGGTTGACGTCAGCGTTTGCGCCGAGGTTCACGTTGTCGCAAAATGCCGGCCTTTAAAGCTTGACGCTGCTGCACGGCCTACGAACGGAAACCGCTGCTGTCATCGTGATGATGTGCCTTGAGGGGGGCAATCGATGAAACGCAAACCGGATTTGCTATGGACTTTGGTTATTTTGTTCGGCCTTGGCGTCGTGACCACCGGTTACGCGCAAAGTCTGTGGACGAGCAAGACCGATGCTCCGGTTGAAGTCGCGCAACAGGTCCAACAGTCGACCGCTTTCAAACGCTGAAACTGCCTTCCCGACGCCGCTGATCTGCGCGGCGTCTATCCTGCGAAATACCACGCCTTATCGGTGACCGTGCCTTGCAACGGTACATCCCAGCTGGCCTGTGCCAGGCGTTCGACCTTCTGACATTCATGGGCCAGGCCCAGCAACGTCGGCTTGCGCCAATTCTTGCGCCGGGCCAGGTACGCCAGACTGCGATCGTAGAATCCGCCGCCCATCCCCAGACGTCCGCCCACATCATCAAAACCCACCAGTGGCAACAGCACCAGATCCAGGGTCCAGATCTTGCGCTGATGGGCCAGATTGGCCTGAGGCTCAAGAATGCGGAAGCGATTGGGCTTGAGCTTGTCGCCGGGGCGAATCCGCTGAAACACCATTTTGGTTCGCGGCCAGGCGCTGAGCACTGGCAGATACGTGGCTTTGCCCCGACGCTGAGCTTCGCGCAGCAGCAGGCGCGGGTCGATTTCCCCGTCGGTGGGCAGATACAGAGAGATGTGTTTCGCCCGGCGGAAGTGCGGGTCTTGCGCCAGTTGGCGGAACAGGCCTTTGGCGGCCTGCCGCTGTTCACCGGCAGTCAGCGCGCGGCGCGCCTTGCGCAGCAGGCGGCGGAGTTGCGGGCGGGGCAGCAGCGCAGGTTCGGTCATGGTTCGGCTTCGGCAGGTGAGGGCGAAAACGCACGCATAAAAAATCCGATGCCGGCAAAAACCGGCATCGGATTCGAATCAGGCTCCCCGGATGAACCGCTGTCAACTTAGCCCTTGAACCCGAAAGTTCAAGGTGGAGGATGCAGTAGACTTTAAGGCTTTCCGTCTGGCGGACATGCACACCAGCCCAACGTGCAACCTCCAGGGTAGTGCAAATCGGCTCAGGGACATCGTCAACTGGCAAGCACCCCAGGGAGTGCCGCGAGTATACCTCAAGCGGCCTGGCGAATCAGCCCTTGCTGATGTCCGGATCGTCGGCCAGGACCAGATCGACACGATCGAGCAAGTCGCGCACCTGTTCACGGGTCGAGCCGCTGGCCTGGATGTCCGGGCGCTCTTCTTTGTGCAAGAGGTCGTGGGTGATGTTCAGCGCGGCCATCACCGCAATACGGTCGGCACCGATGACTTTGCCGCTGCTGCGGATCTCGCGCATCTTGCCGTCCAGATAGCGGGCGGCACTGACCAGATTGCTGCGTTCTTCCTGGGGGCAGATGATCGAGTATTCTTTGTCGAGGATCTGCACGGTAACGCTATTGCTTGAACTCATGAGTCTTGCTCCAGGGCCTTGAGGCGCGAAATCATCGATTCGACCTTACGCCGGGCGATTTCGTTTTTTTCAATGAGGTGAGCGCGTTCCTCGCGCCAGGTCTTTTCCTGAGCTAGTAAGAGTGCGTTTTGACTCTTTAGTTGCTCGACTCGGCCAATCAGCTTTTCGAGTCTGGCCATCAGCGCTTGCAGGTCGGTGTCTTCCATTGTGTCCACTGAATTCATCTGATGGGCGGCAGGCGCCTGGCTGGCGGACAGCCTTTAATAGTCTTGGCGAGTCTGTCGATGTAGGATACAAGGCCTTCATTCTAGACATAGCGCCGTCTGGCGCCTAGCTGCCCATGACCATTGCGAATTCCCCGTACCAAGCCTTTGCCACCCTGCTGACTGCCAGCGGCCACAACGTCTCGCCTGCCGAACTGCATGGCCTGCTGCTCGGCCGCAGCTGCGCCGGTGCCGGCTTCGATAACGAAGGCTGGCTGATCGACGCCGCCGAACTGCTCGAAGGCGACATCCAGGACAACGTCCGCAACGCCCTGATCGGCCTGCAAGAGATGGTCAAGGGTGAGTTGACCGGCAGCGACGTCACCGTCGTTCTGCTGCTGCCAACCGATGACGCACCACTGGCCGAGCGGGCTGCCGCGCTGGGCGAATGGTGCCAGGGCTTCCTCAGCGGTTTCGGCCTGAACTGCCGCGACAGCAGCATGCTCAGCACCGAAGCCACCGAAGTGCTGCAGGATCTGGCCGCGATCTCCCAGGTGCAAGACGCTCTGGAAGAGTCCGAAGACGGCGAAAGCGACTACATGGAAGTCATGGAATACCTGCGCGTCGCGCCGCTGCTGCTGTTCTCGGAAACCAAGAAAGCCGACGTGCCGCCAGCCGCCAAGCCGTCGTTGCATTAATCGCGTGCCAGGGAAAGCCATCTGCCCATGACCCATATCCCCAAAGCGGAATACAGCCGTCGCCGCAAGGCCCTGATGGCGCAGATGGAACCCAACAGCATCGCGATCCTGCCTGCCGCCGCAGTGGCGATCCGCAACCGCGACGTCGAGCACGTCTACCGTCAGGACAGCGACTTCCAGTACCTCAGCGGTTTCCCCGAGCCGCAAGCCGTCATCGTTCTGATGCCCGGCCGCGAGCATGGGGAATATGTACTATTCTGCCGTGAGCGCAACGCCGAACGCGAGTTATGGGACGGCCTGCGCGCAGGGCAGGAAGGTGCAATCCGTGATTATGGCGCCGACGACGCGTTCCCGATTACCGACATCGACGACATCCTGCCGGGCCTGATCGAGGGTCGCGACCGGGTGTATTCGGCGATGGGCAGCAACCCGGAATTCGATCGACACCTGATGGACTGGATCAACGTGATCCGCTCCAAAGCGCACTTGGGCGCGCAGCCGCCGAACGAATTCGTTGCCCTGGATCATCTGTTGCACGACATGCGTCTGTATAAATCGGCGGCAGAAGTGAAGGTGATGCGCGAAGCCGCACGGATCTCCGCTCAGGCGCATATCCGCGCGATGCAGGCCAGCCGGCCGGGTTTGTACGAGTACAGCCTTGAAGCCGAGCTCGATTACGAATTCCGCAAGGGCGGGGCGAAGATGCCGGCCTACGGTTCGATCGTTGCCGCCGGGCGCAACAGCTGCATCCTGCATTATCAGCAGAATGACGCGCTGCTCAGGGACGGCGATCTGGTGTTGATCGATGCCGGTTGCGAGATCGACTGCTACGCCAGCGACATCACCCGCACCTGGCCGGTCAACGGCAAGTTCTCGCCGGAGCAAAAAGCGATCTACGAGCTGGTGCTGGCCTCGCAGGAAGCCGCATTCGCTGAAATCGCCCCGAACAAAAACTGGAATCAGGCGCACGAAGCGACGGTGCGGGTGATTACCGCGGGCCTGGTCAAGCTCGGAATCCTGCAAGGCGAGGTCGATGAGTTGATCGCGACCGAAGCCTATAAAGCGTTTTACATGCACCGTGCCGGCCACTGGCTGGGCATGGATGTACACGACGTCGGCGAGTACAAGGTCGGCGGCGAATGGCGGGTGCTGGAGGTCGGCATGGCGCTGACCGTGGAGCCGGGCATCTACATCGCCCCGGACAACCAGCACGTAGCGAAGAAATGGCGCGGCATTGGCGTGCGCATCGAGGATGACGTGGTAGTGACCAAGACCGGTTGTGAAATATTGACCAGTGGCGTACCGAAAACCGTCGCCGAGATCGAAGCGCTGATGGCGCAAGCACGGACACACGCGGCATGAGTCGAGTCAATCTGGCAATCATCGGTGGTGGCCTGGTCGGCGCCAGTCTGGCGCTGGCCTTGCAGGCCGGGGCCAAGGCGCGTGGCTGGAAAATCGTCCTGATCGAACCGTTCGCCCCCGGCGACAGCTGGCAGCCGAGCTACGACGCGCGTTCGTCGGCGCTGTCCTTCGGTTCGCGGCAGATCTATCAACGGCTGGGCGTGTGGCAGGAGATATCCCGCCGTGCCGAGCCGATCAAACAGATTCACGTGTCCGACCGTGGTCGCTTCTCCACCGCCCGTCTGTCGGCAATGGAAGAGGGCGTGCCGGCACTCGGTTACGTGGTGGAAAACGCCTGGCTCGGCCAGTGCCTGTGGCAGCACCTCGATAAAGACGTGATCAGCTGGCGCTGCCCGGCGGAAGTCACGCGCATGGAGCCGCTGCCTGACGGCTATCGCCTGACCCTCAATGATGAAACCACCGTCGAGTGCGATCTGGCGGTGCTGGCCGATGGCGGCCGTTCCGGTTTGCGCGAACAACTGGGCATCAACGTGCGCAAGCGTCCGTACAACCAGAGCGCGCTGATCGCCAACATCACCCCGAGCGAAGCGCACAACGGCATGGCCTTCGAGCGCTTCACCGACGAAGGGCCGATGGCCTTGCTGCCGCTGCCGGACAACCGTTGCGCACTGGTCTGGACCCGTCTGGGCATGGACGCGCAACGCCTGGCAGACCTTAGCGAACGCGATTTCCTCAGCGAACTGCAAGGCGTGTTCGGCTACCGCCTCGGCACCTTGAAACAGGTCGGCGCGCGGCATCTGTATCCGTTGTCGCTGGTTGAGGCCGAGGAGCAAGTTCGCTCGCATCTGGCCGTTCTGGGCAATGCCGCGCACAGCCTGCACCCGATTGCCGGGCAGGGTTTCAACCTGTCCCTGCGTGATGCTGATGCGCTGGCTGCTGCACTGCTCGCCAGTGACAAACCGCTGGGCGACTTTGCCACGTTGCAGGCCTATCGCGAGCGCCAGCGTCTGGATCAGGAGCTCACCGTGGGCTTCTCCGATCAGGTCACCCGGCTGTTCGGCAGCACTCAGCCGCTGGTCTCGCTGGGACGCAACATCGGCCTGCTCGGTCTCGATCTGTTGCCACCGGCCAAGCGCTGGTTTGCTCGTCAGGCCATGGGGCTGGGGACGCGGCCGGATGCTTGAGCGGCGGGCCGGCACTTTCACTTTCAGCAGCGCGCCGCCCACTGGCGCGCTGGCTAAAACCCTTTACGGGCGGCGCATGCCGCCAGCGAGACAGGCTTAAAGCATGGAAATGCGCGCAGATCTGCTGATTGTCGGAGCCGGAATGGTCGGCAGCGCCCTCGCGTTGGCGTTGCAGGACAGCGGCCTCGAAGTGTTGCTGCTCGACGGCAGCCCGCTGAGCGTCAAACCGTTCGACGCCGCCGCGCCGTTCGAACCTCGAGTGAGCGCCTTGTCGGCGGCCAGCCAGCGGATACTCGAACGCCTTGGCGTCTGGGACGGCATCGCCAAGCGCCGCAGCAGCCCGTACACCGACATGCACGTGTGGGACGGCAGCGGCACCGGGCAGATTCACTTCTCGGCGAGCAGTGTGCATGCCGAAGTGCTCGGCCATATCGTCGAAAACCGCGTGGTGCAGGATGCCTTGCTTGATCGTTTGCATGACTGCGATCTGGGCATGCTGGCCAACGCACGGCTGGAGCAGATGCGCCGCTCCGGCGACGACTGGCTGCTGACCCTGGCCGATGGTCGGCAGTTGCGTGCGCCGCTGGTGATTGCTGCGGACGGCGCGAATTCGGCGGTGCGCCGTCTGACCGGCGTCGCCACCCGCGAGTGGGATTACCTGCATCACGCCATCGTCACCAGCGTGCGCAGCAGCAAGCCGCACCGGATGACCGCGTGGCAGCGTTTCACCGATCACGGGCCGCTGGCGTTTCTGCCGCTGGAGCGAGACGGGCAGCAGGACTGGTGCTCGATCGTCTGGTCGACTACGCCGAGTGAAGCCGAACGCCTGATGGCGCTGGATGAAACCGCGTTCTGCCGTGAGCTGGAGCGTGCATTCGAAGGTTGCCTGGGCGAAGTGATCAGTGCCGATCCGCGTCTGTGCGTACCGCTGCGTCAACGCCACGCCAAGCGCTACGTGGCCGAGGGCCTGGCGTTGATCGGCGATGCGGCGCATACCATTCACCCTCTGGCCGGGCAGGGTGTGAACCTGGGCTTCCTCGATGCGGCGGTGCTGGCTGAAGTGCTGTTGCAAGCCGCCGAACGTGGCGAGCGTCTGGCCGATGTGAAAGTGCTGAGCCGCTACGAGCGTCGGCGCATGCCGCACAATCTGGCATTGATGGCGGCGATGGAGGGCTTCGAGCGCTTGTTCCAGGCTGATCCGCTGCCGGTGCGCTGGTTGCGTAACGCCGGGTTGAAGCTGGTGGAGCAGATGCCGGAGGCCAAGGCTCTCTTTGTTCGCGAAGCCCTTGGCCTCACAGGCGACCTCCCAGCGCTGGCCAAACCCTGAAGGCAATTACTTCTTTGTGGCGAGGGAGCTTGCTCCCGCTGGGCTGCGAAGCGGCCCCAAAAGCCATTTTGGCAGCATTGGGAGTCCTTCGGCCTCCAGCGGGAGCAAGCTCCCTCGCCACAGAGACCAGCAATTTGCAGGTCATGCAACATCTGGTAACTCCTTGGAAAAGAGTTCGATTGAGGTGGTAAATGTGAGTCCTTATCATTTGGCCCACATTTTCCGACCGAGAGATCACTCCCATGTTGGCACCCAAGCGTCTTCTGACTGCACTGGCCCTGACCCTGATCGGCAGCACCACCGCCCAGGCCGCCGACGAGGTGGTGGTCTACTCCTCGCGTATCGATGAGCTGATCAAACCGGTATTCGACGCCTACACCGCAAAAACCGGGGTGAAGATCAAGTTCATCACCGACAAGGAAGCGCCGTTGATGCAGCGGATCAAGGCCGAAGGCGAAAACGCCACCGCCGACCTGCTGCTCACCGTCGATGCCGGCAACCTCTGGCAGGCCGAGCAGATGGGCATTCTGCAGCCGTTCACTTCCAAGACCATCGACGCCAACATTCCCCTGCAATATCGCTCCTCCAGCCACGCCTGGACCGGTCTGAGCCTGCGCGCGAGAACCATCGCTTACTCCACCGAGCGCGTTAAGCCGGGCGAACTGACCACCTACGAAGCGCTGGCCGACAAGAACTGGGAAGGGCGCCTGTGCCTGCGCACGGCGAAGAAGGTCTACAACCAGTCGCTGACCGCGACCATGATCGAAGTGCACGGCGCCGAGAAGACCGAGAAGATCCTCAAGGGCTGGGTCAACAACCTGTCCACCGATGTGTTCTCCGACGACGTTGCGGTGCTGGAGGCGATCAACGCCGGCCAGTGCGACGTCGGCATCGTCAACACCTACTACTACGGGCGCCTGCACAAGCAGAAACCGGACCTGCCGGTGAAACTCTTCTGGCCGAATCAGGCCGATCGCGGCGTGCATGTGAACCTGTCGGGTATCGGTCTGACCAAACATGCACCGCACCCGGAAGCCGCCAAGGCGCTGGTCGAGTGGATGACCACGCCTGAGGCGCAGAAGATCTTCGCCGACGTCAACCAGGAATTCCCGGCCAATCCGGCAGTGGCACCTTCGGAAGAAGTGGCGGCGTGGGGCAAGTTCGTCGCTGATACCTTGCCGGTGGAAGTGGCGGGCAAGCGTCAGGCCGAGGCCATCCGCATGATGGATCGGGCGGGCTGGAACTAAAACCTGGTTATATCCTGTGGCGAGGGGATTTATCCCCGATCGGATGCGCAGCATTCGTAAAGGCTACGCCCGCGGTGTATCAGCACGCCTTGATTAACGACATTGGGGGTGCTTCGCACCCCATCGGGGATAAATCCCCTCGCCACAATCGGGGCTGGCGTTACGCTTGCGCCTACCCATGATTTATTAGAGAACCCCCTTGGCCCACCCCGCCCAACGCCGCTGGTACCCCATCGTCCTCGCCATTGCCGCGCTGGTGCTGTTGCCCCTGAGTGTCCTGCTGCTGTCGTGGCAGACCATCGATCAGCAGATCTGGTCGCACCTGTGGGAAACCCAGATGCCGCGCCTGCTGGGCAACACCCTGACGCTGGTGCTAGGCGTCGGCGTCGGCGTGACGCTGCTCGGTGTCAGCCTCGCCTGGCTCACCAGCCTCTGCGAATTCCCCGGAAGACGCTGGCTCGACTGGGCGCTGATGCTGCCGTTCGCCATCCCGGCCTACGTGTTGGCGTTCGTCTTCGTCGGCCTGCTGGACTTCGCCGGCCCGGTGCAAACCCTGCTGCGCGAATGGTTCGGCAGCGGCCTGCGCTTGCCGCGAGTGCGTTCCACCGGCGGGGTGATTGTGGTGCTGGTGCTGGTATTTTATCCCTACGTCTACCTGCTGGCGCGCACTGCGTTTCTTGCGCAGGGCAAAGGCTTGATGGAAGCGGCGCGGGTACTCGGGCAATCGCCATGGCAGGCGTTCTGGCGGGTGGCGATGCCGATGGCGAGGCCGGCGATTGGCGCCGGTGTGGCGCTGGCGCTGATGGAAACGCTGGCGGATTTCGGCGCGGTGTCGGTGTTCAATTTCGACACCTTCACTACCGCCATCTACAAGACCTGGTACGGCTTCTTCAGCCTGCCGAGCGCGGCGCAACTGGCGAGTCTGTTGCTGCTGGTGGTGATGCTGGTGCTGTACGGCGAGCGGCGTGCGCGCGGCGCCAATCGGGCGAGCAACGAGCGGCCACGGGTCAAGGCGCTGTATCACTTGCATGGACTCAAGGCGTTCGCAGCGACTGGCTGGTGCGCTCTGGTATTTGCCTGCGCGTTCGTGATTCCAGTCCTGCAACTGATTGTCTGGTTCTGGCAGCGCGGGCGCTTCGATCTCGATGAGCGCTACGCCGGGCTGATCCTGCACACCCTGTATCTGGGCGGCATGGCGGCGTTGATCACCGTCAGCGTCGCGCTGCTGCTGACGTTTGCCCGACGTCTGGCGCCGACCCGGGCGATCCGCTCCGGGGTCAGTCTGGCCAATCTTGGTTACGCGTTGCCGGGTTCGGTGCTGGCGGTGTCGATCATGCTCGCCTTCAGCTATCTCGATCGCGAACTGGTGATTCCGCTGTCGGACTGGCTCGGCGGCGCCGGCAAGCCGCTGCTGCTGGGCAGTCTGGCGGCGTTGCTGATGGCCTATCTGGTGCGCTTTATCGCGGTGGCCTACGGGCCGTTGGAAAACAGTCTGGCGCGTATACGGCCTTCATTGCCCGAAGCGGCACGTAGCCTGGGTGTCAGTGGGCCGCGACTGTTTTTCAAAGTGTATCTGCCGCTGTTGCTGCCCGGCACGTTGAGCGCGGCGTTGCTGGTGTTCGTCGATGTGCTCAAGGAAATGCCCGCGACCCTGCTGATGCGCCCGTTTGGCTGGGACACGCTGGCGGTGCGGATCTTCGAAATGACCAGCGAGGGCGAGTGGGCACGGGCGTCGCTACCGGCGCTGACCCTGGTGTTGGTCGGCCTGTTGCCGGTCATTGGCCTGATCCGCCGCTCGGCGCACCGAAACACTTAGTCGTCAGTCCTGAATCATGCGGCTACAATGCGCGGCATTCGGTGCGGTTCGTCTGACAGACCCGTTCGCTGAAATCGGCTGAAAGCCTTCTATTTCGCGGCTTTCATCCCGTACAGCGGCTGTCCGCACCTTCGCCACGCCCGGAAGGAGAAACCCATGGGACAGCGTACGCCTCTGTATGACCTGCATCTCGCCCTCGGCGCGAAGATGGTCGATTTTGGCGGTTGGGACATGCCACTGCATTACGGCTCGCAGGTCGAGGAACACCACGAGGTGCGCCGCGATTGCGGGGTGTTCGATGTTTCCCATATGACCGTTATCGACGTTGATGGCCCACAGGCCAAGGCCTGGCTGCAGCATTTGCTGGCCAATGACGTCGAACGCCTGCATCGGCCCGGCCGCGCGCTCTACAGCACGATGCTCAACGAACGTGGCGGCATCGTCGACGACATGATCGTCTATCGCCTCGAAGACCGTTATCGTCTGGTGTTCAACGCCTCCACCCGCGATCAGGATCTGGCGTGGATGCAGGCGCAGGTCGGCGGTTACGACGTGCATCTGCACGAGCGTCAGGATCTGGCGATGCTCGCCATTCAAGGCCCGCAGGCCCGGCAGAAGATTGCCGAACTGGTGACCCAGTCACGCGCCGCACTGATCCAGCACCTCAAACCGTTCGAAGCCGAAGTCGATGGCGACTGGTTCATCGCCCGCACCGGTTACACCGGTGAGGACGGCCTGGAAATCGCCTTGCCCGCCGAGCAGGCGCCGGGATTTTTCAACGATCTGATCGGTGCCGGCATTTCGCCGATCGGCCTCGGCGCCCGCGACACGCTGCGGGTCGAAGCCGGGATGAACCTCTACGGCCAGGACATTCATCAAGATGTATCGCCGCTGGCGTCCAATATGGCCTGGAGCATCGCCTGGGAACCGGCTTCGCGGCAGTTCATCGGTCGTGCGGCGCTGGAAGCGGAAAAAGCCGCGGGCGTTGCGCACAAACTGGTGGGTCTGGTGCTTGAGGAGCGCGGTGTTTTGCGCGCCCATCAGGTGGTTCGTATCGCCGATGTTGGCGAAGGAGAGATCACCAGTGGTAGTTTCTCTCCTACGCTGAGCAAATCGATTGCCCTGGCGCGTGTACCGATGGCCACTGCCGACCGCGCTGAAGTGGAAATCCGTGGCAAGTGGTATCCGGTACGAGTGGTCAAACCGACCTTCGTGCGCCATGGCAAAACCTTGATCTGACCTTTTCCGGCGGGCCTGACCGCTGACAATTTTCTTGAGGACACCGAGCATGAGCAATATCCCCGCCGAACTGCGTTTTGCCGAAAGTCATGAGTGGGCGCGTCTGGAAGCCGACGGCACCGTTACCGTGGGCATCAGCGATCACGCGCAGGAAGCGCTGGGCGATGTGGTGTTCGTCGAGTTGACGGAAGTGGGTAACAAGTTCGCCGCTGAAGATCAGGCCGGTGTAGTCGAGTCGGTGAAAGCCGCTTCCGACATCTACTCGCCGATTGCCGGTGAAGTGATCGCCGTCAACGAAGAACTGAGCGGCACGCCGGAACTGCTGAACACCGATCCATACGGTGCGTGGATCTTCAAGCTCAAGCCGGATAACGCTGCTGATCTGGAAAAACTGCTCGACGCCGCCGCCTACAAGGCTGCAATCGGCGAATAATCCTCGCCCCGTGTAGGAGCTGCCGAAGGCTGCGATCTTTTGATTTTGTTTTTAAAGACAAGATCAAAAGATCGCAGCCTGCGGCAGCTCCTACATTGATCAGGGCTTCAGGGCTTCAATACGGCTTTAACCGCCGCCACCGAACGCTCGACATCGTCCTTGGTCATGCTGGTGAACATCGGCAGCGAAACGATCAGTCGTCCGACCCGCTCGGCCACCGGCAACATCCCTTCCTTGAAACCGCGCTCGCGGTACAGGCTCAGCAAGTGAATCGGCGGGTAGTGATAACCGATGCCGATGCCGTGCGCCTGCATCTGCTCCATGAACGTGGCCCGAGCCGGCAAGCCATCCTGGCGCTCCGGCAGGACCAGCTGGAACAGGTGCCAGTTGCTCTGGGTGAAGTCCGCCGGTGGCAGTTGGGCGCCATAGGTCGCTTCGAAGTCATCGCCAAAACATTTGAAGTAGTGCCGGGCCAGTTCCTGACGATGGGCGGTCAGCGCCTCGATAGGGGCGAACTGACCGAGGCCGATGGTGGCGGCGACATCGGTCATGTTGAACTTGCCGCCGAGCACATCAACGTCGAGGCCGTCGAAGCCATTGCGGGTTACGCCCTGCAAACGATACTTCTCCGCCAGCCGCGCTTCTTCCGGGGTGTTCAGCACCAGGCAGCCGCCCTCGGAGCAGGTGACGTTCTTGTTCGCCTGAAAGCTGAACGACACGAAATCGCCGGTGGCGCCGATGCGCTGGCCGTTCCAGCTCGAACCCAACGCCTGAGCGGCGTCTTCGACAATCCGCAGGTTGTGTTTGCGCGCGATGGCGTATAGCCGATCCATGTCCACCGGCAGGCCGGCGAGGTACACCGGAATCAGCGCTTTGGTGCGCGAGGTGATCGCCGCTTCGAGCTTGTCCAGATCGATGTTGCGGGTCACCGGGTCGATGTCGGCGAACACCGGGGTGGCGCCGACTTCGAGAATCACGTTGGCGGTGGCGACCCAGGAAATCGGCGTGGTGATCACTTCGTCACCCAGGCCGATGCCGGCGATGCGCAGGGCGATTTCCATGGTGCAGGTGCCGGAGTTGAACGTGCGCACCGGGCGCCCGCCGAAGTATTCCGACAACTGTGCTTCAAAGGCCTGGACCTTCGGCCCGCTGGTGATCCAGCCGGAGCGCAGCACGTCGCCGACGGCGGCAATCGTGGCTTCATCGATGACAGGTTTGGAAAACGGCAGGAACGGCAGTTGGCTCATGAGGGTTCGATCATCCGAAAGTTGGACGCCTGATGCAGGCGCTACAGCATGCCCCGGAACACCCGGCGCCGCCAAGCCGTGCGCGTCAGGATCGGCTGCTATGCTGGTTTGACCGTGTTGCATTGACGCCGAGCGCCAGCCAAGAGAGAGCCCGTCATGTCCCAGTTGCCATCCTTGAGCCAGTTACGCGACCCCGAAGCCTTCCTGCGCCGCCATTTGGGCCCCGACGCCGCCGAACAGCAGGCGATGCTCGACAGCCTGGGCCTCGGCAGCCGGGTCGAACTGATCGAGCAGACGGTGCCGCCGGGCATTCGCCTGAATCGGGCGCTGGACTTGCCGCCGGCCCTCGACGAGCAGGCGGCGCTGGCCAAACTTCGTGGTTATGCCGAGCAGAATCAGGTGTGGACCAGCCTGATCGGCATGGGCTACCACGGCACGCTCACACCGACCGTCATCCTGCGCAATGTGCTGGAAAATCCCGGCTGGTACACCGCCTACACCCCGTATCAACCGGAGATCGCTCAGGGCCGTCTCGAAGCGCTGCTGAATTTCCAGCAACTGACCATCGACCTCACCGGGCTTGAACTGGCCAACGCCTCGTTGCTCGACGAAGCCACCGCTGCCGCTGAAGCCATGGCCTTGGCTAAACGCGTGGCGAAGTCGAAGAGCAATCTGTTCTTCGTCGATGAGAATTGTCACCCTCAGACCATTTCCGTGGTGCAGACCCGCGCCGAAGGTTTTGGCTTCGAGTTGATCATCGATGCTGTGGATAACCTCAGCCTGCATCAGGTGTTCGGCGCGTTGCTGCAGTATCCCGACACGCACGGCGAGATCCGCGACCTGCGTCCGGTGATCGATCAACTGCACGCACAGCAGGCGCTGGCCTGTGTGGCGGCGGATCTGTTGAGCCTGTTGCTGCTGACGCCGCCGGGTGAACTGGGTGCGGATGTGGTGTTCGGTTCGTCCCAGCGCTTCGGCGTACCCATGGGCTACGGTGGCCCGCACGCGGCGTTTTTCGCCAGCCGCGAGGAATACAAACGGGCGATTCCCGGGCGGATCATCGGCGTGTCGAAAGACGCCCGTGGCAATGTGGCGTTGCGCATGGCCCTGCAAACCCGTGAGCAACATATTCGCCGCGAGAAGGCCAACTCAAACATCTGCACCGCGCAGGTGCTGTTGGCCAACATCGCCAGTTGCTACGCGGTGTATCACGGGCCACAAGGCTTGAAACGCATCGCCCAGCGTGTGCACCGCTTGACCTGCATCCTGGCGACGGGCCTTGAGCGCCATGGCCTGCAGCGGGTCAACGGGCAGTTTTTCGACACCCTCACGCTGGAGGTTGGCGGCGCGCAGAGCGCGATCATCGACAGCGCCAAGGCTGCGCAGATCAACTTGCGGATTCTTGGCCGTGGGCGAGTGGGGTTGAGCCTCGATGAGACGTGCGATGAAAGCACGGTGGCGAAACTGTTCGATGTGCTGCTCGGTGCCGATCATGGTTTGAACGTCGAACAACTCGATGCAGAAACGCTGGTTTCCGGTATCCCCGACACCCTTCAGCGCACCACGCCGTACCTGCGCCACCCGGTGTTCAACGCGCATCACAGCGAAACCGAGATGCTTCGCTACCTCAAGCAACTGGAGAACAAGGATCTGGCGCTCAACCAGTCGATGATCCCGCTGGGCTCCTGCACCATGAAACTCAATGCCGCCAGCGAGATGCTTCCGATCACCTGGCCGCAGTTCGCCAATCTGCACCCGTTCGCGCCACGGGAACAGGCGCTCGGTTACACCTTGATGATCGAAGAGCTGGAGCGCTGGTTGTGCGCGATTACCGGGTTCGATGCGATCTGCATGCAGCCCAATTCCGGCGCTCAGGGCGAGTACGCCGGGCTGCTGGCGATTCGCAAATATCACGAGAGCCGGCAGCAGGGCGCACGGGATATCTGCCTGATCCCGTCCTCGGCGCACGGCACCAACCCGGCCTCGGCGCAGATGGCCGGGATGCGCGTGGTGATCGTCGAGTGCGACGAGGCCGGCAACGTCGATCTGGACGACCTGAAAACCAAGGCCACCGAGGCGGGCGACAAGTTGTCGTGCCTGATGGCGACCTATCCATCGACCCATGGTGTGTACGAGGAGGGCATCAGCGAGATCTGCGAAGTGATCCACCAGCACGGCGGGCAGGTGTACATGGACGGCGCCAACCTCAATGCGCAGGTCGGGCTGGCGCGGCCGGCGGACATCGGCGCCGATGTGTCGCACATGAACCTGCACAAGACCTTTTGCATTCCCCATGGCGGCGGCGGGCCGGGCATGGGGCCGATCGGTATTCGCGCGCATCTGGCGCCATTTGTCGCCAATCACCCGGTGGTGCCGATTGACGGCCCGCTGCCACAGAACGGCGCGGTCAGCGCGGCGCCGTGGGGCAGTGCGAGCATTTTGCCGATCAGCTGGATGTACATCGCGATGATGGGGCCGCAACTGGCGGATGCCAGCGAAGTGGCAATCCTCGCTGCGAATTATCTGGCGCAGCATTTATCCGGCGCATTTCCGGTGCTCTACACCGGGCGCAACGGGCGGGTGGCCCATGAGTGCATTCTCGATTTGCGCCCGTTGAAGGCGCAGACCGGGATCAGTGAAGAGGACGTCGCCAAGCGTCTGATGGACTATGGCTTCCATGCGCCGACCATGTCATTCCCGGTGCCAGGGACGTTGATGGTCGAGCCGACCGAGAGCGAGTCCAAGGCCGAACTGGACCGGTTTATCGGCGCCATGCTGAGCATTCGTGCAGAAATCACCGAAGTGCAAAACGGCAACTGGCCGGCGGAAGACAATCCGCTCAAGCGCGCACCGCATACCTTGGCGGATGTCACCGGAGTCTGGGAGCGGCCTTACAGCATCGAACAGGGCGTCACCCCGGATGCGCACACCAAGGCGCACAAGTATTGGCCGGCGGTGAATCGGGTGGATAACGTTTATGGGGATCGCAATCTGTTTTGTGCTTGCGTCCCGGTGGACGATTACCGCTGAAGAGCAAAAGATCGCAGCCTTCGGCAGATCCTGCACTGATCCCTGTAGGAGCTGCCGAAGGCTGCGATCTTTTGCTTTTTGCTTAAAAAAATGCCGCTCGATCGAGCGGCATTTTTGTTAGCGGCAATCTTACTCGGATGCCACTGCATTCTTCGCCAGAATCGCATTCGCCAGTTCCATGTCCGTGGCTTGCAGACCCGGGTTGTCGGCGCGGACTTTCTGCATCGCCGCTTCCAGGTACGGCCCACGGATGCCGCCATCGCTGGCGACGAAGCTGCCGGCATCGTCCTGTGCGGCAACGATCAGCTTGTGATCCTTGAAGGTCAGGTAGGTCGAACCGGTGGTGGCGCCGGAGGAAATGACGTTACGCCAAAAGCTGTCGGCCATCGCTGAACCAACGGGAAGGGACAGCAAGGCAAGGGTGGCGACAGCAAGTTTGAGACGCATGATTGAGTGACTCCTGGGGGTTAACTACGGCGTTGGATTGCGATTTCCCCGATCCGGTTCCGTAGTGGCCTATTTCTGCTCGCTCTGCGGTGTCACCCGCAGCACTTCTTCAAGGGTGGTCAGCCCCGCCGCGACCTTTTGCGCGCCCGACAGGCGCAGGCTGCGCATGCCTTCCTTGAAGGCTTGCCGGCGGATGGCGGTGAGGTCGGTGTCCGGGGTGATGAGGGCTTTGAGGCTGTCGCTCAACTGCATGATTTCGTAGACCCCGGCGCGCCCGCGATAACCGGTGTCGCGGCACTCCAGACAACCGATCGCCCGTTGCGCATTGCCCGGCAGCGGCGCTTGCCATGGGCGGGTCAGGGTCTGCCAGTCTTCCTCTTCCAGCGTCAGCGGCGCCTTGCAGTGTGGGCACAGGGTGCGCACCAGACGCTGGGCCATGACCCCGAGCACCGTGGCCTTGATCAGATAGTGCGGCACGCCGAGTTCCAGCAGTCGGCTGATCGCGCTGGGGGCATCGTTGGTGTGCAGGGTCGACAGCACCAGATGGCCGGTGAGTGCGGCCTGAATCGCCATTTCCGCGGTCTCCAGGTCACGGATCTCGCCGATCATGATGATGTCCGGGTCTTGCCGCATCAGCGCACGCACGCCGGCGGCGAAGCTCAGGTCGATGTTGTGCTGCACCTGCATCTGGTTGAATGCCGGTTCGACCATTTCGATCGGGTCTTCGATGGTGCAGAGGTTGATTTCCGGCGTCGCCAGTTTCTTCAGCGTGGTGTAGAGCGTGGTGGTCTTGCCTGAACCGGTCGGCCCGGTGACCAGAATGATGCCGTTGGGCTGGCGGGTCATGTCCTGCCAGCGGCGCAGGTCGTCGGCGGAAAAGCCCAACTGATCGAAATCCTTGAGCAGCACTTCCGGGTCAAAAATCCGCATGACCATTTTTTCGCCAAACGCGGTGGGCAGCGTTGAAAGCCGCAGCTCCACTTCGCCACCGTCCGGGGTCTTGGTCTTGACCCGGCCGTCCTGGGGTTTGCGCTTCTCGGCGACGTTCATCCGCCCGAGGCTTTTCAGGCGGCTGACGATCGCCATGGTCACCTGCGGCGGGAATTGATAGACGTTGTGCAGCACACCGTCGATGCGAAAGCGCACGGTGCCCTGTTCGCGACGCGGTTCGATGTGGATATCACTGGCGCGCTGCTGGAAGGCGTACTGGAACAGCCAGTCGACGATGTTGACGATGTGCGCGTCGTTGGCATCCGGCTCCTGATCGCTGGCGCCAAGGTTGAGCAGTTGTTCGAAGTTGCCGAGGTTGCCGCTCTGCGCGTCGGCAGTGCTGGCGCCGCTGACCGATTTGGCGAGGCGGAAGAACTCGACGCTGAAGCGCTGGATGTCCACCGGGTTGGCGACCACCCGTTTGATCGGCAGCTTCAGCACATGGGTCAGGTCGGCCTCCCAACCGGTGACGTAGGGCTGGGCGCTGGCGACCACCACCGCATCGCGGTCGACCGCTACCGCAAGAATCTTGTGCCGTTGGGCAAAGGCGTAGGACATCAGCGGAGTGATCGCCGCAACGTTGATCTTCAACGGGTCGATGCGCATGTACGGCTGGCCGGCCTGCTGCGCCAGCCACAGGGTCAGGCTTTCCAGGTCGAGGTGTTTGCCCGGACGGCTGAGGTCATCCAGTTGCTGGCTGGCGATAAATTCCAGCGGATGCTGCTGGCCGTGGGTCGCGTGGCGGCGCCGGGCATTGAGCGCCTGCTCCGCCGAGTCCTGGCTGATGAAGCCCTGGGCAACCAGCTCACGCAACACATCGTTGAGATCCAGCCAGCGGTCCTGAGTGGCGAGTTGAACGGACATGCGGGCTTCCTTTTAAACGACTGTGCGCAAAGGATAGTCGTGGCCCCGCCGACCGTTGGGCCACTACCCGACAAAGGCATTGCCGGATTTTTCAGGCGCTGGCCTGCGCCGGCGCATCCCACGCCGCATCGGCGTTTTGCAGGTTTACCGAGCAGACGCTAATCAGGTTACGAAGTTTTTCCGCAATCACCTCGGCGCGATGCCAGCTCAGACCGTCGATGACGATATCGATCGACAGCAGATCGTCGAGCCGCTCGACGTGGACCTGCTGCGGGGTGAGGAATTGCAGGGCGAACAGGTTCAGCACCCGTACCAGCAGATCCGGCTCGGCTTCGGCGAGCAACTGGTAACACGCGCAGCAGTGGGCGTTGTTGACGTTCCACACATCGGCGCGGGGCGCAGGGGTATTTACGGCTTCGAGGTGAGGCATGTCCGGTCTCCAGAGTCAGTGGAGGAATTTTTACATTCGATGCTGGGCATTTCTTGTCTAAGATGAGCGGATCAGTGGATTGCTCGACAAGAACAATTCGGTAAATGATCATTTTGGGGATTGGTTATGCACAGCGAGCTGGACAGTTACGACCGGCGCATTCTCGCCCTTCTGCAAGAGGACGCGTCGCTGTCCAGCGCGCAGATCGCCGAGCAGGTGGGCCTTTCGCAATCGCCGTGCTGGCGGCGGATTCAGCGGATGAAGGAGGAGGGCATCATTCGCGGGCAGGTGACCTTGCTCGATCGCAAGAAGATCGGCCTGAATACGCAGATCTTCGCCGAGATCAAACTCAACGCCCACGGACGCTCGAACTTCACCGAGTTCACCGAGGCGATTCGCGGCTTTCCGGAAGTCTTGGAGTGTTATGTGCTGATGGGCGCGGTGGATTTTCTGTTGCGGATTGTCGCGGCGGACATCGAGGCGTATGAGCGATTCTTTTTCGAGAAGCTGTCGCTGGTGCCGGGGATCCAGGAAGTGAATTCGATTGTGGCGCTGTCGGAAATCAAGTCGACGACCAGCCTGCCAGTCTTGCGCTGATCCTTTTGTGGCGAGGGGATTTATCCCCGATGGGTCGCGAAGCGGCCCCAAAATCTGCAATTGCAGGAATCGGGAGTCCTTCGGCCTCCAGCGGGAGCAAGCTCCCTCGCCACAGTTTCAGGTGTTGCTGAGCATCACATACGCAGCAGCATTTTCCACGCACGATTCTGATAAACCGCAATCGCCTGCTGCTTGCGTGCATCGAGCAGTTCGTCAGTGATGGTCGGTTCGTTGGCCAGTTGCGCCAGTTTGTTCAGCTCGCCGTACAGGCGATCCATTTCCGCGATCTCCAGCACGTTGCGCGCGTGGTGCAGCCAGACCTGGATGCGTTCGATGCGCGGCAGTTGCTCGGCCAGATCTTCCGGTTGCTGCTGATAGCGCTGCAATTGCAGGGAAGTGGCTTCCTCGCCGAGCATGCGTGGCAACCAGCTGTGCAGTTGCGCCGCGCCCTGGCGATTGCCGCGGGTGTTACGCTCGGCGGTCCAGGTGCGGGCCAGCAGCCAGCGCGAAACCGTCAGCGAAAACAGGCCCCAGCGCGGATCCTCCAGCTCTTCAAGGAATTGCTCCGGCGCCGCCTTGCGCACGTCTTCGTCTTCGATGCCGACCTGAACCAGCGGGCGCCAGTCTTCGAGCAATGCGTCCAGCGCCACGCGCAGGTCGTGAGTGGCCGGACGTGGTGCAGCCTGGCCGAGGCTGCTGAGCAAGGCGCGCATTTCCGCGAGGTTCTCGACCCAGTCCTGCAGCAGGCGCCAGTGGCCGTTGAAGCGATATTGTTCGGCCAGACGCTGGCTGCTGCCGAGCAAGTGCCAGGCCAGTGCGGCGAAGGCGTCGTCGAGTTGGGTTTCCGGGGTCAGTTGCGGCGCCGGCAGACTCAGCGAGTAGCTGTTGGCGTCGTACAGACGGTAGCCGCGCTCGGCCTTGCTGATGTCGCACGGCATCAGGGCCAGGGTTTCGGCCAGTTCGGCAGCCAGTTCCAGCAGTGCGGCCGGTTCGCCTTCGCGCAATTCCAGTTCCAGCTCGCAGATTTCTTCTTTCTGTTTGCCGACCACCACATGACCAAGATCCAGCGCGGCTTCGATCACCACCTTGGCCTTGCCGCGGCCCCAGGCGATTTCCGCGCGCTCGCGGACGAAGTCGGTGGTGAAGATCGGCTTCAGGGTTTTCTTGTCCAGCTCGGCCAGCGCCTCGGGCCAGCATTCGCCGTCGAGTTTCTTCACGTCGAGCTTGGCTTTGGGCAACTTCCAGTCGTACTCGTTACGCTCGGACAGACCGGCAACGCTCTGGCCGCGGGTCTTGAGGGTCTGAATCACTTCGTCACCGTCCTTGCGCAGACGCAGGGCGACTTTGGCCTGGGCCAAGTCGCGCTCGGGGGTGTCGAAGTACTGGTTCATCAACTCACGGCGTTCCCAGCCATTTTTGTTGCGTTTTTTCAGTAGCGGGTGCTCGCGCAGGGCAGCGAGGGTTTCGCGGCTGACGCGGAGTTTGATTTCGGTTTCTTTCTGCATGGCCGGAAAATCCAGGATCGGGAGCGCAGCCGGGGGAATGTGTGGCTGCCAAGGCCGTGCAGTGTACAGGACTCAAACTTCCTACGCCCTGCGGCGGTTTATTCCGAGCGCCGGATGGCTCTATGATGGACTTCAAATCGGGAGTTGGAGTCAGCGATGCCTTTGCCATCCATGCAAGACCAGTTCGCGGCACTGATCGCCGCACCGTCGGTCAGTTGCACCCAACCGAGCCTGGATCAATCCAACCGGGCAGTGATCGATTTGCTTGCCGGTTGGCTGGGTGATCTGGGCTTCTACTGCGATATCCAGCAGGTCAGCCCCGGCAAATTCAACCTGCTCGCCAGTTTCGGCAGCGGTCCCGGCGGCCTGGTGCTGGCCGGGCACAGCGATACCGTGCCGTACGACGATGCGCTGTGGCAGACCGATCCGCTGAAACTCACCGAAGTCGATGGCCGCTGGGTCGGGCTGGGCAGTTGCGACATGAAGGGTTTTTTCGCGCTGATCATCGAAGCCGTGCAGCCGCTGCTCGACCAGCCGTTCAAGCAACCGCTGCTGATCCTCGCCACCTGTGATGAAGAAAGCTCGATGTCCGGTGCTCGCGCGCTGGCCGAGGCCGGCAAGCCGCTGGGCCGTGCGGCGGTGATCGGCGAGCCGACCGGGCTCAAGCCGATCCGCATGCACAAGGGCATCATGATGGAGCGCATCGATATCCTCGGGCAGAGCGGCCATTCGTCGGATCCGCGCCTGGGTCACAGCGCCCTCGAAGCGATGCACGATGCCATCGGCGAACTGCGCGGTTTGCGCCTGCTTTGGCAGCGTGAATTCAACAACCCGCAGTTCAGCGTGCCGCAGCCGACCATGAACTTCGGCTGCATTCATGGCGGCGACAACCCGAATCGCATTTGCGGCCAGTGTTCGCTGGAGTTCGACCTGCGCCCGCTGCCGGGCATGGACCCGAAAGTCCTGCGCGCGGAAATCCTGCGCAAGCTCAATCCGGTGGCCGAGCGGCATCAGGTGAAGATCGATTACAAGCCGTTGTTCCCGGAAGTGCCGCCGTTCGAGCAGGCCGAAGAGGCCGAATTGGTGCGTATTGCCGAAAAGCTCACCGGTCACCGCGCTGAAGCAGTAGCGTTCGGCACCGAAGCGCCTTATCTTCAGCGCCTTGGCTGCGAAACCATCGTGCTCGGCCCTGGCGACATCGCCTGTGCACACCAGCCCGGCGAATACCTTGAAATGTCACGTTTGCAGCCTACCGTGCATCTATTGCGGCAGTTGATTGAACATTACTGCCTGAAGAATTGATCGCATCCCTTGTAGGAGCTGCCGCAGGCTGCGATCTTTTGATTTTGTTTTTAAAGATCAAAAGATCGCAGCCTGCGGCAGCTCCTACTGGGGAAGCCGTTAAATTAATGGAAGTCCAACCCGTATTCATGAGGAGAGCGCGCGTGTCGCCAAGCCTGTTCCGACGATAACCATCAGCCCGCTGTGCGTTTTCCGTTTCGCCCTTTTTCCGGCTGCTATTTATTACAGGCCCAGGTTCATGCCCGAATACGTCAATTGGCTTCGTCACGCGTCCCCTTACATCAATGCCCACCGCGACTGCACCTTCGTCGTCATGCTGCCCGGCGACGGCGTGGAGCATCCGAACTTCGGCAACATCGTCCACGACCTCGTGCTGTTGCACAGCCTCGGCGTGCGTCTGGTGCTGGTTCACGGTTCGCGCCCGCAGATTGAAACCCGTCTCGCTGCTCGCGGCCTGACCCCGCACTACCATCACGGCATGCGCATCACCGACGCGGCAACCCTGGAATGTGTAATCGACGCGGTCGGTCAGCTGCGCATCGCCATCGAAGCGCGACTGTCGATGGACATGGCCTCGTCGCCGATGCAGGGCTCGCGTCTGCGGGTGGCCAGCGGCAACCTTGTGACGGCGCGGCCGATCGGTGTGCTGGAAGGTGTCGACTACCACCACACCGGTGAAGTGCGCCGGGTCGACCGCAAAGGCATCAATCGTCTGCTCGATGAACGCTCGATTGTGCTGCTGTCACCGCTGGGCTATTCGCCGACCGGGGAAATCTTCAACCTTGCGTGCGAAGACGTCGCCACCCGCGCCGCGATTGATCTGGGGGCCGACAAACTGCTGCTGTTCGGCGCCGACCTCGGTCTGATCGACGAGAACGGCAAACTGGTGCGCGAACTGCGTCCGCAACAGGTGCCGGCGCATCTGGCGCGTCTGGGCAACAACTATCAAGCGGAACTGCTGGATGCCGCCGCCGAGGCCTGCCGTGGCGGCGTGGCGCGCAGCCATATCGTCAGTTATGCCGAGGACGGCGCGCTGCTGACCGAACTGTTCACCCGCGACGGTGGCGGTACGCTGGTCGCTCAGGAGCAATTCGAACTGGTGCGCGAGGCGGCGATTGAAGACGTCGGCGGTTTGCTCGACCTGATCAGTCCGCTGGAAGAGCAGGGGATTCTGGTGCGTCGTTCGCGCGAAGTGCTGGAGCGCGAGATCGAGCAGTTCAGCGTGGTCGAGCGGGAAGGGATGATCATCGCCTGTGCGGCGCTGTACCAGATTGCCGATTCGGACGCCGGTGAGCTGGCGTGCCTGGCGGTGAATCCGGAGTATCGCCACGGTGGTCGCGGCGATGAGCTGCTGGAGCGCATCGAGACCCGTGCCCGGGCGCAAGGGTTGAAAACCCTGTTCGTCCTCACCACCCGTACCGCGCACTGGTTCCGCGAACGCGGTTTCGAGCCAAGCAGCGTCGAGCGCCTGCCGGCGGCGCGGGCGTCGCTGTACAACTATCAGCGCAACTCGAAGATCTTCGAAAAGACCCTCTGAAGATTACCGAGGGATTCTTGTGGTGAGGGAGCTTGCTCCCGCTGGGCTGCGAAGCGGCCCCAAACCGGTGTTTGCCGGAATTGGGAGTCCTTCGGCCTCCAGCGGGAGCAAGCTCCCTCGCCACATATGTATCTTTATTCAGGTACAAACTTCGCACTGACGTACGGCGAATAGTCCGGCAGCACCGTCTCGACCTTGCCCTGTTCCTTCAAAAACTTTGCCGTCTCACCAATCGCCTTCGCCGTGCCGCCGTCCAGCAGTGCGGTGGTTTGCTGTGCCTTGGCATCGGGGAAGGCCGAGCCGGCCAGCAGCTCCGGTACATCAGCGGCGTTGGCACCGGTCAATTTGGCGATTTTCTGCACCGGCGCCGAGTCGGCCGTCCAGCTGTCTTTATGGCTGGCGTAATCGGCAAACGCGTCTAGAGTGACCTTGGCAAATTTGGCTACCACCTCAGGGTGCTTCTCGGCGAAATCCTTGCGCGCAACCCAGACTTCAAATGTTGGCGCGCCCCATTGGCCGACTTGAGCGGCATCGGTCAGGGTCTTGCCGGTCTTGCGGATTTCACCCAGTGCTGGCGACCAGACAAACGCGCCATCGATATCCCCTCGCTTCCAGGCTGCGGCGATTTCCGCCGGTTGCAGATTCACCACTTTGACTTTCGAGGTGTCCAGGCCCCAGTGCTTGAGAGCGCCGAGCAGACTGTAGTGGGAGGTGGAAACGAAGGGCGTGGCGATGGTCTTGCCGACCAGATCCTGCGGGGTGTTGATCCCGCTGCCATTGCGCACCACCAAGGCTTCGGCGGCATTGATCTGCGCCGAAACAATGAAGGCGACGATCGGCAGATTGCGTGAAGCGGCGGCTGCCAAAGGGCTGGAGCCGAGGTTGCCGATCTGTACGTCGCCCGATGCAATGGCTGTCACAACTTCCGGGCCACTATTGAAGCGTCGCCAGTCGATCTTCTGGCCGATGGTCGTTTCGTAAGTGCCGTCGGCCTGAGGAACTTTGCTCGGGTCGATACCGGTTTGATAGCCAATCGTGAGGTTGGCGGCTTGAGCGGAAAAAGAAATTATCGCCGATACACAAACTGTAACAAATTGACTAGATAGTGCCCGTTTGGCCATGATGGCGTCGCCTTTTGGATAGGGTTTGACGTGATTCGAATACGTCAACGCTAATCGATCTAAAAATAGGCGAACAAATACCATTTAGTAATTAGCTTAGTAGCCGATATCCTGTGTTGCGCTGCAGGTGGCCATTACTGGGCCATATACCCAAATGGTATAAAAAAGAATGAAATAATTCTTTTTGGGGTTATCAGGAAAGTCAGTACTGTGCAGGGACCCAAATACTGCGATTAGACCTTGGTCGTAGACACACAAGGTTACGATTGACTTGTCAGTCACGCTCTGGCGCTAATCGCGAACCTACGGATCCGGGCATTCGACCAGGACCAGGAACACAAGAATTAGAAACGAGAGGAGCTTTACATGAACAAGTCCACCTTGGCCCTGGCTGTGGCCGTAGGGGTTATGGCGCAGCAGGCAGGCGCCGCCGGTTTCATCGAAGACAGCAAGGCCACTCTGGGCCTGCGCAACTTCTACATCAACACTGACAACCGCGATGGCGCTGGCGCGAACAAGAACGAAGAGTGGGGCCAAGGCTTCGATCTGCGTTTCATCTCCGGCTATACCCAAGGCACCGTGCAGTTCGGTGTTGACGCGATCGGCCTGTACGGCGTGCGTCTGGATTCCAGCCCGGCTACCAGCGGCAACTCCGCAGGTACCGCTTCCGGCGGCACCGTGTTCCCAAGCGATGGCAACCGTGCAGTGCATGACTTCGCCAGCCTGGGCGTGACCGGCAAGGTCAAGATCTCCCAGACCGAACTGAAGGTCGGTACCCTGATGCCGAACAACCCGGTCATCAAGTACAACGACGGTCGTCTGCTGCCGCAAACCTTCCAGGGTGAAGCAATCACCTCGAACGAGTTCAAGGATCTGACCCTGACTGCCGGTCAGGTTGAGGCCGTGAAAGGTCGTAACTCGAGCAACAACGAGAACATGTCGATCGCCGGCGCAAACGCCAGCTCGAACTACGACAGAGGCGTGTTCAGCAACAAGTTCTACTACGGTGGTGCTGACTACAAGGTCACCAAAGACCTGACCGCTTCGTACTACTACGGCGAGCTGAAGGACTTCTACTCGCAGAACTTCCTGGGTCTGGTGCACAACTGGGCAATCGGCCCGGGCGTGCTGAAAAGCGACCTGCGTTACTACCGCAGCCGTGACAACGGTGCCAACGGCGATACCGCTGCCTACTACACCAGCGGTTACTACGGTGGCACTACCACCAAGGGCAAAGTCGACAACGATCTGTACAGCTACCTGGCCCTGTACTCGGTTGAAGGTCACACCTTCGGTGCCGGCTACCAGTACACCAAAGGCGACAGCGACTTCCCTTGGCTGAACCAGGGTGACGGCTCGTCCAACAGCACCATCACCGACATGCAGATCCAGAAGTTCGCCCGTGCTGGCGAGCGCACCTGGCAGGCTCGCTACGGCTACGACTTCGCCAAGATCGGCGTTCCTGGCCTGACCGCCAACCTGATTTATCTGCGTGGCAACAACATCGACACTCCGCTGGGCGAAAAAACCGAGTGGGAACGTGACCTGACCATCGGTTACGTGATTCCGGAAGGTCCGCTGAAGAACCTCGGCGTTGCCTGGAAAAACGCGATGTGGCGTACCGATCTGGCGAACACCCGTTCCCAGGACGAAAACCGCCTGATCGTCAGCTACTCGATCCCGCTGCTGTAATAGCGCGCTCAAGCGGTTGATGTAAAAAAGCCCCGTCCGGCACCGTGCCGGACGGGGCTTTTGCATTTCCGGGTCAGACTCACCCCCGTAAGCCTGTCCCGGAATTCCCCTCTTTTGCAGCTACTCAAGGCCTTCTCGAACCTTGGGGGCGATGTTCGTCGCGATGCCGGCGAGCGTCCAGTGAACGATGTTTAATATTCCTTTAGATTCTAGATGTCTTCTTATTTATTCTTTTTCATGATGTGAAATCCCGAGCTACAGTTGAGTTCTCCAACAACTCATCAGGAGCAGCACCATGAGCCTCAGACTCGGCGACATCGCCCCCGACTTCGAACAGGATTCCAGCGCCGGCAAGATTCGTTTCCACGAGTGGCTGGGCGATAGCTGGGGCGTGCTGTTCTCCCACCCGGCCGACTTCACCCCGGTGTGCACCACCGAGCTGGGCTTCACCGCCAAGCTCAAGGATGAGTTCGCCAAGCGTGGCGTGAAAGCCATCGCGCTGTCGGTTGACCCGGTGGACTCGCACCACAAGTGGATCGAAGACATCAACGAAACCCAGAACACGATCGTCAACTTCCCGATCCTGGCCGATGCCGATCGCAAGGTTTCCGACCTCTATGACCTGATCCATCCGAACGCCAATGACACGCTGACCGTGCGCTCGCTGTTCGTGATCGATCCGAACAAGAAGATTCGCCTGACCATCACCTACCCGGCGAGCACCGGGCGCAACTTTCACGAGATCCTGCGGGTGATCGATTCGCTGCAGCTCACCGACAACTACAAGGTGGCCACCCCGGCCAACTGGCAGGACGGTGAGGAGGTGGTGATCGTGCCGTCGCTCAAGGACGAAGAAGAAATCAAGCGGCGCTTCCCCAAAGGCTATCGCGCGGTCAAGCCATACCTGCGCCTGACGCCGCAGCCGAACAAGTGAATCAGTGAGATTGGCGGCGTAGCCACCACCGTCATCGCGAGCAGGCTCACTCCTACATTTGAAATGCGTTCCCCTGTAGGAGTGAGCCTGCTCGCGATAGCGCCAGTCCGTTCAACGCAAAACCACTAAGCAGGGGATTTCAGGCCGTTTTCACGGCCTGTTTTTTTGCCCGCAACAAAGCAGATCGCATATCTCTTAAACGCATAACCAAATGAATAAATATGATTTATGGATATATAAATCAACTGGTAAGGTCACTCCATCGACGCGAGATCGCAGCCCGCGAATCGCCTGTAACGCGCAAGGAATTGTCTGAATGCTGGTCGTCTCACTCGGTGGCAGTCCCAGCCAGCGCTCCCGCTCAGGAGTGTTGCTCGAGCGCTCGCAACGCTGGTTGCAGGAGCAGGGGGTGGAAGTGGTGAGTTATCAGGTGCGGGACTTCCCGGCCGAAGACCTGCTGCATGCCCGCTTCGACAGCCCGAAAGTGCTCGACCTGCTGGCGCAGATTGAAAATGCCGACGGTCTGCTGATCGCCACACCGGTGTACAAGGCGTCGTTTTCCGGGGCGCTGAAGACCGTGCTCGATCTGCTGCCCGAACGCGCCTTGAACCACAAGATCGTTCTGCCGATGGCCACCGGCGGCAGCATCGCCCACATGCTGGTGGTCGATTACGCGCTCAAACCGGTGCTGTCGGCATTGAAAGCCCAGGAGATGCTGCAAGGCATTTTCGCCGAGGACAGCCAGATCGCTTACGGCGAAGGCAGTGCCGCGGCGCAGTTGGCGCCAGCGCTGGAGCAGCGTCTGCATGAAGCGCTGGATCAGTTTGTCAGCGCCATGGCCCGCCGGCCGAAACCGCTGGAGCCGGGCCTGTTGAATGAACGTTTGTTGAGTGCTCGCTGGAGCACTTAAGCCTCACCGGAATTTGAAGTACTCACCTTACTCAGCCGTCAACGGCCAAGCAGGTGCAGCCACAACCCAACAGCAAAAAAGGAGAGCGCTATGCGCACTGTATTTTTGCGTCGTGGTCTGGTCGCTCTGTTTGCTGCGGCTGTGTCCTTCGGCGCCATTACTCAAGTTCAGGCCGAGACTTTACGGATCGGTTATCAGAAGTACGGCACGCTGGTGCTGCTCAAAGCCAAAGGCACTCTCGAAAAACGTCTGGCCGCGCAAGGCGTGGACGTGCAATGGACTGAATTCCCCGGCGGCCCGCAACTGCTCGAAGGCTTGAACGTCGGCTCGATCGACTTCGGCGTGACCGGTGAGACTCCGCCAGTGTTTGCCCAAGCGGCGGGCGCTGATCTGCTCTACGTCGCCTACGAACCGCCAGCGCCGAACAGCGAAGCGATCCTCGTACCGAAGGACTCACCGATCAAATCGGTGGCGGATCTCAAGGGCAAGAAAGTCGCCCTGAACAAAGGCTCCAACGTGCACTACCTGCTGGTGCGCGCACTGGAAGATGCCGGCCTCAAATACGCCGATATCCAGACCGTATTCCTGCCGCCCGCCGATGCCCGCGCTGCGTTCGAGCGTGGCAGCGTCGATGCCTGGGTCATCTGGGATCCGTACCAGGCCGCTGCCGAGCAACAGCTGCAGGCGCACACCCTGCGTGACGGCAAAGGCATCGTCGACAACCACCAGTTCTATCTCGCGACTAAACCTTACGCGCAGAAAAATCCCGAGGTGATCAAGACCCTCGTCGAAGAAGTGCGTGCTGTCGGTGAGTGGTCCAAAGCCAATCCTGAAGACGTGACCCAGCAGGTCGCGCCACTGCTCGGGCTGCCGGCGGACATCACCCTGACCTCGGTGAAACGCCAGGGCTACGGTGCGCTGTTCCTGACCCCGGACGTGGTCGCCGCACAACAGAAAATCGCCGACACCTTCTACCAGCTCAAGCTGATTCCCAAGCCGTTGAGCATCAAGGATGTGATCTGGACCCCACCGGCCGCTGTGGCCCAAAGCTCGGTTACCCAAGCCCAGTAAATCGAATCCCCAAGGAGACCACTCCATGAGCCTCAACATCTTCTGGTTCCTGCCTACCCACGGCGACGGCCATTACCTTGGCACCGCTGAAGGCGCACGCGCCGTTGACCACGGTTATCTGCAACAGGTCGCGCAAGCGGCGGATCGTCTGGGCTTTGGCGGCGTGCTGATTCCCACCGGCCGTTCCTGCGAAGACTCGTGGCTGGTCGCCGCGTCGCTGATCCCGGTGACCCAGCGTCTGAAATTCCTTGTCGCCCTGCGCCCCGGGATCATTTCCCCGACGGTGGCGGCGCGGCAGGCAGCGACGCTGGATCGTCTGTCCGGCGGCCGTGCGCTGTTCAACCTGGTGACCGGCGGTGACCCGGAAGAGCTGGCCGGTGATGGTCTGTTCCTCAACCACGAAGAGCGTTATCAAGCCTCGGTGGAATTCACTCGCATCTGGCGTCGGGTGCTGGAAGGCGAAACCGTCGATTACGACGGCGAACACATCAGCGTGAAGGGCGCCAAGCTGCTCTATCCGCCGATCCAGCAACCGCGTCCGCCGCTGTACTTCGGCGGCTCCTCCGAAGCGGCGCAGGATCTGGCCGCCGAACAGGTCGAGATGGTGCTGACCTGGGGCGAACCGCCAGCCGCGGTGGCCGAGAAGATCGAACAGGTTCGTGCCAAAGCCGCCAAGCTCGGACGCACTGTGCGCTTCGGCATTCGTCTGCACGTGATCGTGCGCGAAACCAACGCCGAAGCCTGGCAAGCGGCAGACCGGCTGATCTCGCATCTGGACGACGACACCATCAAACGTGCGCAGGCCTCGCTGGCGCGCTTCGATTCGGTCGGCCAACAACGCATGGCCGCGCTGCATGGCGGAAGTCGCGACAACCTCGAAGTCAGCCCGAATCTGTGGGCCGGCGTCGGTCTGGTGCGCGGTGGTGCGGGTACGGCGCTGGTCGGCGATGGCCCGACCGTGGCCGCTCGCGTGAAGGAGTACGCGGATCTGGGTATCGACACCTTCATCTTCTCCGGTTATCCACACCTCGAAGAGTCGTACCGCGTCGCTGAACTGCTGTTCCCGCACCTCGACATCGAACGTCCGGAGCTGCCGAAAAGTGCAGGTTACGTCAGCCCGTTTGGCGAGATGGTGGCCAACGACATTCTTCCCAAAGCCGCGTCGCAGAGCTGAGGCGCGCCATGAAAAAATTTATCCACAGCCTCGCGCCCTGGGCGTTGCCGGTGCTCCTGCTGGCGGTGTGGCAGTTGTCGGTGTCGGCCGGCTGGTTGTCGACGCGGATCCTGCCGGCACCGGTGGCGGTGATCGAGGCCGGTGTCAGTCTGGTGCGCAGCGGCGAGATCTGGACCCACCTGGCAATCAGCGGCTGGCGCGCGGCGCTGGGCTTCACCATCGGCGGCAGCATCGGTCTGGTGCTGGGCTTCATCACTGGCCTGTCGAAGTGGGGCGAACGCCTGCTCGACAGCTCGGTGCAGATGATCCGCAACGTGCCGCACCTGGCGCTGATTCCGCTGGTGATTCTGTGGTTCGGCATCGACGAGTCGGCGAAGATTTTCCTGGTGGCGCTGGGCACGTTGTTTCCGATCTACCTCAACACCTATCACGGCATCCGCAACGTCGATCCGGCGCTGGTGGAAATGGCGCGCAGTTATGGCTTGAGCGGTTTCAGCCTGTTCTGGCAGGTGATTCTGCCGGGCGCGCTGCCTTCGATTCTGGTCGGTGTGCGCTTTGCGCTGGGCTTCATGTGGCTGACGCTGATCGTTGCCGAAACCATCTCCGCCAGCTCCGGCATCGGCTATCTGGCGATGAATGCCCGGGAGTTTTTGCAGACCGATGTGGTGGTGCTGGCGATCCTGCTTTACGCGGTGCTCGGCAAGCTTGCTGATCTCGCGGCCCGTGGCCTTGAGCGTGTGTGGTTGCGCTGGCATCCGGCCTATCAGGTGGCCAGGGGAGGTGCGGCATGACCGCTCAACAACCTCCACGCCTGCTGCGCGGGATTCCGCTGGTGGTGCGCAACCTGCAGAAAACCTTCGGTGCGCGGCAGGTGTTGCGTGACATCGACCTGCACATTCCGGCGGGGCAATTCGTCGCCGTGGTCGGGCGCAGCGGGTGCGGCAAGAGCACCTTCCTGCGCTTGCTCGCCGGCCTCGATCAACCGACTGGCGGCGAGCTGCTGGCCGGTGCTGCACCGCTGAGCGATGCGCGGGAAGACACCCGGTTGATGTTCCAGGAAGCCCGGCTGCTGCCGTGGAAAAAGATCATCGACAACGTCGGACTCGGTCTAAAGGGCAACTGGCGCCCGCAAGCACTGGAAGCGCTGGAAGCAGTGGGCCTGGCGGATCGCGCCAACGAGTGGCCGGCAGCCTTGTCCGGTGGGCAGAAGCAGCGTGTGGCGCTGGCCCGGGCGCTGATTCACCAACCACGCCTGCTGCTGCTCGACGAGCCGCTGGGTGCGCTGGATGCGCTGACCCGGATCGAGATGCAGCAACTGATCGAACGACTCTGGCAAAAGCATGGCTTCACCGTGCTGCTGGTGACTCATGACGTCAGCGAAGCGGTGGCGATTGCCGACCGGGTGATTCTGATCGAGGACGGCGAAGTCGGCCTCGACCTGCAAGTGGAACTGCCACGCCCGCGAGTACGTGGCTCGCATCGACTGGCGGCGCTGGAAACCGAAGTGCTCAACCGTGTTCTGTCCCTGCCCGGCGAACCGCCGGAGCCGGAACCTGTTTCACCCCTGCCTACGCAATTGCGTTGGGCGCAATAACTCAAGCTTTATCAACGACAGGAATCAAAGCCATGACTATCAAAGCCATCAACGTGCGCAACCAGTTCAAAGGCTCGATCAAGGAGATCGTTCTCGGCGACGTGCTGTCGGAAATCGACGTGCAGACCGCCTCCGGCATCGTCACTTCGGTGATCACCACCCGCT
This sequence comes from Pseudomonas sp. GM30, assembly GCF_000282275.2. NCBI lineage: Bacteria > Pseudomonadati > Pseudomonadota > Gammaproteobacteria > Pseudomonadales > Pseudomonadaceae > Pseudomonas > Pseudomonas sp. GM30. The sequence continues at coordinate 71,204 of NZ_AKJP02000012.1, forward strand.
CGGTCAAGGAGCTGGAACTGGCGGTGGGCAGCGAGGTGATCGCCTTTGTGAAATCCACCGAGGTGTCGATCGCCAAGTTGTAAGCCTGTGGATAAAAACAAACCCCGAAAGGCGTGAGCCCTTCGGGGTTTTTTGTTATCTGCATCAGCTGAGGATGGTGTCGCGGCCATCGCTGGCAAGCCAGCTCCCACAGGTTATCTGTCGGTCACCAAATCTGCATACACAGAAGCTCCTTGTGGGAGCTGGCTTGCCAGCGATGAGGCCATTCAGCTCACCAGATGTCTCTTGGGTAGATAAGGCGGCAGATACAACCCGAGATAGGCATCAAACACCCGCATCCCTTCCTCGGCCATGCGCGGCGTGATCTGCCCGTACTGCTGCACCGAGCGTGCATACACGCGGTCGCCCAGTTCCATCGCCAGCGCAAACACGTCGACATCGCTTGGCAGGCGCGGCAATTCGAAGTGATGGTCGAACAGCTTGTGCATCAGGTCGCCCAGTTCGATGTCGTGCTGCCGGTCGGCCTGGGTCACTTCGGTCAGGCCGTGCTGGGCGAGGATCAACTGGCGGGCGGCGGCGTCTTCGTCGTAGATCTCCAGCATGCGTTGCTCGATCAGTCGCGAGAGGTCGCGCCAGTCTTGCAGCGCTTCGTGGTCGATCGGTGCCTGCAGGCAGGCGCGAAACGCCGCGTGCACATCGGCGGTCAATGCTTCGAGCAGCGCCGGGACGCTGGCGAAGAAGTGGTACACGGAGGACGGCGGAATCTGCGCGCGTTCGGCGACGCTGTAGATCGACAGACTGGCCACCCCCTCGGCGGCCAGCAGCGTGCGCGCGGCGTCGAGTATCGAATCGATTCGCGCCTGGCTGCGGGCACGGGGTTTGCGGACGGGGGCGGGACGCGTCATGGAAGTCTCCTGCGGGGCAGCGGGCATTGTACGAGCCGGGTTCGATGTTGTCTGCCCGGACGCCATCGCTGGCAAGCCAGCTCCCACAAGGAATGTTTGTGTACTCGGAATTTATGTTCGACGAAGAACCTGTGGGAGCTGGCTTGCCAGCGATCCGCCGCAGGCGGCCATTCACACCAAACACAGGGGTTTGTGTTCTGCCATAAAAAAACGCTGCGGGCTGAAATGGCCGGCAGCGCTTTTTATTCCTGCAATCCGCTTAAACGGTATGCAGGTACCAGTTGTACTCAAGGTCGGAGATGGAGTGTTCGAACTCCTCCAGCTCGCTTTCCTTGCAGGCGACGAAGATATCGATGTATTTCGGATCGATGTACTTGGCCATCACCTCGCTGTCGTCCAGCTCGCGCAGGGCATCGCGCAAGTTGTTCGGCAGGCTTTGTTCGTTCTGCTCGTAGCTGTTGCCTTCGACCGGAGCGCCCGGTTCGATCTTGTTCACCAGACCGTGATGCACACCAGCCAGGACCGAAGCCATCAGCAGATACGGGTTGGCGTCGGCACCGGCCACGCGATGTTCGATACGCACGGCATCGGCAGAACCGGTCGGTACGCGGATCGCCACGGTGCGGTTGTCCAGGCCCCAGCACGGCGAGTTCGGTACATAGAACTGCGCGCCGAAGCGACGGTACGAGTTGACGTTCGGGCAGAGGAAAGCCATCTGCGCCGGCAGGGTCTCGAGCACACCGCCGATCGCGTGACGCAGCGCGGCGTTCTGCTCGGGATCCTCGCTTGCAAAGATGTTCTTGCCATCTTTGTCGAGCACCGAGATGTGGACATGCAGACCGTTACCCGCCTGGCCCGGGTAAGGCTTGGCCATGAAGGTGGTGTCCATTTCATGGTCGTAGGCGATGTTCTTGATCAGACGCTTGAGCAGTACCGCGTAGTCGCACGCCTTGATCGGGTCGGCGACGTGGTGCAGGTTCACTTCGAACTGCGCCGGGGCACTTTCCTTGACGATGGCGTCGGCCGGGATGCCTTGCTCTTTGGCGCCTTCCAGAATGTCCTGGAGGCAGTCGACGTATTCGTCGAGGTCGTCGATCAGGTAGACCTGAGTCGAGTGCGGGCGTTTGCCGGAGATCGGTGAACGTGGCGGCTGAGGGCGGCCGTTCACGTTTTCCTGGTCGATCAGGTAGAACTCCAGCTCGAAGGCTGCGCAGATGGTCAGGCCCAGTTCGTCAAACTTTGCAACAACTTGACGGAGCACTTCGCGCGGATCGGCGAAGAACGGGTCGCCTTCGAGTTCGTGCATGGTCATCAGCAGTTGCGCGGTAGGGCGCTTCTGCCATGGCTCGTTGCACAGGGTATCGGGGATTGGATAGCAGATCCGGTCGGCGTCGCCGATGTCCAGACCCAGGCCGGTGCTTTCCACCGTAGAGCCATTGATATCCAGAGCAAATAGGGAGGCCGGCAGGTTGATGCCTTTCTCGTAAACCTTGTGGAGGCTGGTGCGTTCGATGCGCTTGCCGCGCACCACACCATTCATATCCGCAATCAGAAGGTCAACGTACAGAACCTCAGGATGTTCCTTAAGGAACGCGTTCGCTTCGTTAAGCTGAACGGCACGCGGGGGTACCGACATGATGCAACACCTTTGTTGTTAAAAATATCAATCATTGATCTTTTCTGGTTTCAGTCAACCCGAACGGCCTGCCGAAGTCAAGCGAGGCCTTTTTTGCCCTAAAAAAGCGCTGCAAGTGCATTTATGGGGCACTTTGGGGCAGTTTTTTGTCCTTGGGACGCTTGGCACCCGCGGGCTTGAGCAGGCCGTGTTGTATTTTTTACGGGGGTGTTGTGTAAAAAAATGAACAAGGCTAAGCTCCGATCAAACCCATAACAGCAATAATACCGGGGTGCTTCATGTCTCGCCTGCCGTTAATCGGCATCACCGACTGCTCGCAACAGTCCGGTCTGCATGCTCAACACATCAGTGGCGACAAATCCGTCCGTAGTGCAGCCCGCAAGGCTTGCGGCCCGTCGACGATATTCTCGTCGGCAGCAGCCAGAACGGCAGCGTCCGTTATTCTGGACGTACGACAAAGCATTCTGTTTATGGCGTCCCCTTCCAATATAGATCCCTTTGAGTCTCAAAACCTGTGCCGCTTCTCCAGCCGTGCTCGTGATTCTGCACGTATTGAATGTGCACAGGAAATGCAACGCCAGCGTAAAGGGCAGGTAAGCTCCTCTTTCATTGTCTATGCGCGGTGCCAGGCGTAAGCCGGCACTGCGCGCAAGCAAGCCCCCTTTAACGCGACGCCACGGCGTCAAACTTTGCCTGACACGATGTCAGGAGACTCAGCCCAGAGGCATTTATGAGTAACAACCTCGACCAGCTCACCGATTGGTTGAAAGACCACAAGATCACAGAAGTCGAATGCATGATCGGCGACTTGACCGGTATCACCCGGGGCAAGATCTCGCCGACCAACAAATTCATCGCCGAGAAGGGCATGCGCCTGCCGGAAAGCGTTCTGTTGCAGACCGTGACCGGCGACTACGTCGAAGACGACATCTATTACGAACTGCTCGACCCGGCCGACATCGACATGATCTGCCGCCCCGACCAGAACGCCGTGTATCTGGTGCCATGGGCCATCGAGCCAACCGCCCAGGTGATCCACGACACCTACGATAAGCAAGGCAACCCGATCGAGCTGTCGCCGCGCAACGTCCTCAAGAAAGTCCTCAAACTCTATGCCGACAAGGGCTGGCAGCCGATCGTGGCGCCTGAGATGGAGTTCTACCTGACCAAGCGCAGTGACGACCCTGACTATCCGCTGCAGCCGCCAATCGGCCGCTCGGGTCGTCCGGAGATCGGGCGTCAGTCGTTTTCCATTGAAGCGGCGAACGAATTCGACCCGCTGTTCGAAGACGTCTACGACTGGTGTGAACTGCAGGAACTGGACCTCGACACGCTGATCCACGAAGACGGCACGGCGCAGATGGAAATCAACTTCCGTCACGGTGACGCGCTGTCGCTGGCCGACCAGATCCTGGTGTTCAAACGCACCATGCGCGAAGCCGCACTCAAGCACGACGTGGCCGCGACCTTCATGGCCAAGCCGATGACCGGCGAGCCGGGCAGTGCGATGCACCTGCACCAGAGCATCATCGACATCGAGACCGGCAAGAACGTGTTCTCCAATGAAGACGGGACCATGAGCCAGCTGTTCCTGCACCACATCGGTGGCCTGCAGAAACTGATCCCGGAACTGCTCCCGCTGTTCGCCCCGAACGTCAACTCGTTCCGCCGCTTCCTGCCGGACACTTCGGCGCCGGTGAACGTGGAGTGGGGCGAAGAGAACCGCACCGTGGGCCTGCGCGTACCGGATGCCGGCCCGCAGAACCGCCGCGTGGAAAACCGTCTGCCGGGTGCCGACGCCAACCCGTACCTGGCGATTGCCGCGAGCCTGCTCTGCGGTTACATCGGCATGGTCGAAGGCCTCAATCCGAGCGCGCCAGTCGTTGGCCGTGGCTATGAACGCCGCAACCTGCGCCTGCCGCTGACCATCGAGGATGCGCTGGAGCGTATGGAGAACAGTGCGACCATCGAGAAGTACCTGGGCAAGACCTTCATCACCGGCTACGTCGCGGTCAAGCGGGCCGAGCATGAAAACTTCAAGCGCGTAATCAGTTCCTGGGAGCGTGAGTACCTGCTCTTCGCCGTCTGATACGCCGGGCGCGGCTGGCAGCAGCCGCGCCTTCACCGATAACAAGGAGAATTGGCATGACCAGCAATAACCCGCAAACCCGTGAGTGGCAAGCCCTGAGCAGCGATCACCACCTGGCCCCGTTCAGCGACTTCAAGCAGCTGAAAGAGAAGGGTCCACGGATCATCACCAACGCCAAGGGCGTGTACCTGTGGGACAGCGAGGGCAACAAGATCCTCGATGGCATGGCGGGTCTGTGGTGCGTGGCGATCGGTTATGGCCGCGATGAGCTGGCTGACGCCGCCGCGAAGCAGATGCGCGAACTGCCTTACTACAACCTGTTCTTCCAGACCGCGCACCCACCGGCGCTGGAACTGGCCAAGGCCATTGCCGACGTGGCGCCGGAAGGCATGAACCACGTGTTCTTCACCGGTTCCGGCTCCGAAGGCAACGACACCATGCTGCGCATGGTTCGCCACTACTGGGCGATCAAGGGCCAGCCGAACAAGAAAGTCATCATCAGCCGCAAGAACGGTTATCACGGTTCCACCGTGGCCGGCGCTAGCCTGGGTGGCATGACCTATATGCACGAGCAGGGCGACTTGCCGATTCCGGGCATCGTCCACATCGCGCAGCCTTACTGGTTCGCCGAGGGCGGCGACATGTCGCCGGAAGAGTTCGGCATCTGGGCGGCCAATCAGCTGGAAGAGAAAATTCTCGAAGTCGGCGTGGATAACGTCGGCGCCTTTATTGCCGAGCCGATTCAGGGCGCCGGCGGCGTGATCATTCCGCCGGACACCTACTGGCCGCGCATCAAGGAAATTCTCGCCAAGTACGACATCCTGTTCGTCGCTGACGAGGTGATCTGCGGTTTCGGCCGAACCGGCGAGTGGTTCGGTTCAGATTTCTACGACCTGAAGCCGGACATGATGACCATCGCCAAAGGCCTGACCTCAGGCTACATCCCGATGGGTGGCCTGATCGTCCGTGACGAAGTGGTGAAGGTGCTCAACGAGGGCGGCGATTTCAACCACGGCTTCACCTACTCCGGGCACCCGGTGGCGGCGGCGGTGGGTCTGGAAAACATCCGGATTCTGCGCGACGAGAAAATTATCGAGAACGCGCACAACGAAACGGCACCGTATTTGCAGAAACGTCTGCGCGAACTCAACGACCACCCGTTGGTGGGCGAAGTGCGCGGCGTTGGTCTGCTGGGGGCGATCGAGCTGGTGCAGGACAAGGCCACTCGCAAGCGTTACGAAGGTCGGGGCGTGGGCATGATCTGCCGGCAGTTCTGCTTCGATAACGGCCTGATCATGCGCGCCGTGGGCGACACCATGATCATTGCGCCGCCGCTGGTGATCAGCAAGGCGGAGATCGATGAGCTGGTGACCAAGGCACGTAAATGCCTGGATCTGACCCTCAGTGCGTTGCAGGCCTAAGTGCTAGGCTTCGAGCGGGGGAGCTGCGGCGCTCTCGCTCGAAGGTGTCAGAAAGGTTGGCCTTTTCTTGAAAGACCGCCTCCGATCTTGCCAGACTAGCCGCAGTTCCAGTTGTCCGGGTTCGGCCGCTGAACAAAGTGGTTCAAAAAAGAAAAATTTGGAGCATGACGCATGAAGGCATTAGGTAAAAAGCTTGCTGGCAAGACTCTTCTCGCTTTGTCCGTTGCGGGCATGATGGCGGGTGCGGTTCAGGCGGATGACAAGGTACTGCACGTCTACAACTGGTCCGACTACATCGCGCCGGACACCATCGCCAACTTCGAGAAAGAATCCGGGATCAAGGTCGTCTACGACGTATTCGACAGCAACGAAACCCTGGAAGCCAAGCTGCTGGCGGGCAAGTCCGGTTATGACGTGGTCGTGCCGTCGAACAACTTCCTGGCCAAGCAGATCAAGGCTGGTGTTTATCAGGAACTGGACCAGTCCAAGCTGCCTAACTGGAAGAACCTGAACCAGGACCTGCTCAAGGCCGTGTCGGTCAGCGACCCGGGCAACAAGCACGCCTTCCCGTACATGTGGGGTTCGATCGGCATCGGTTACAACCCGGAGAAGGTCAAGGCTGCGCTGGGCGTCGACACCATCGACTCGTGGGACGTGCTGCTCAAGCCGGAAAACATCGCCAAGCTCAAGAGCTGCGGCGTGAGCTTCCTCGACTCGCCGACCGAAATGCTTCCGGTCGCGCTGCACTACCTGGGCCTGCCTACCGACACCCAGAAGAAAGAAGACATCAAGAAAGCCGAGGACCTGTTCCTCAAGATTCGTCCTTCGATCACCTACTTCCACTCCTCCAAGTACATCTCGGACCTGGCCAACGGCAACATCTGCGTAGCGGTCGGCTACTCGGGTGACGTGCAGCAGGCCAAGTCCCGTGCCGCCGAGGCCGGTGACAAGGTCAAAGTCAGCTACGCCATTCCGAAGGAAGGCGCTGGCAGCTTCTTCGACATGGTCGCCATCCCTAAAGATGCCGAAAACGTCGAAGGCGCCTACAAGTTCATGACCTTCCTGCAGAAGCCTGAAGTCATGGCCGGCATCACCAACGCTGTACGTTTCCCGAACGGTAACGCCGCTGCAACGCCGCTGGTGAACAAAGACATCACCAGCGACCCGGGCATCTACCCGCCAGCCGACGTGCAGGCCAAGCTGTATGCGATCGCCGATCTGCCGGCCGCTACCCAGCGTGAAATGACCCGCAGCTGGACCAAGATCAAATCCGGTAAATAAGCCGGTTTGAAGCAACAACCACTGGCCGTCGTCGCCGCGACGGCGGCCAGCGGATCAATTAAATGACAGGAAGTTTTGCAGGAACGGTTTTTCGAGGGTAAGTTGCGCGCCGGTTTGGTTGCCGGGCAGCCATGGCTGTCATGTAACGCGGGGCAACTTGGGCCCAACTAATTTAGAGGACCTCCACTTGCCTATTTTTTCTTCTTTGCGCAAAGCCCTGCTGGCCACTGCCGGCCTGACGATCGCTGTCGGAGCCCAGGCCGCCGGTACGGTGCATATTTATAACTGGTCGGATTACATCGGCGAGACCACCCTGGCCGACTTCGAGAAAGCCACCGGGATCAAACCGGTGTACGACGTGTTCGACTCCAACGAAACCCTGGAAGGCAAGCTGCTGGCCGGGCGTACCGGTTACGACGTGGTCGTGCCGTCGAACCATTTCCTCGGCAAGCAGATCAAGGCGGGCGCGTTCCAGAAGCTCGACAGGTCGCAGTTGCCGAACTACTCGAATCTCGATCCGGTGCTGCTCAAGCGTCTGGAGCAGAACGACCCGGGCAACCAGTACGCCGTGCCATACCTGTGGGGCACCAACGGCATCGGCTACAACGTCGAGAAAGTCAAAGCGGTGCTCGGCATCGACAAGATCGACTCCTGGAGCGTGCTGTTCGAACCGGAGAACATCAAGAAGCTGCACAGTTGCGGCGTGGCGTTCCTCGACTCGGCGGATGAAATGATGCCGACCGTGCTCAACTACATGGGCCTGAACGCCAACAGCACCAATCCGAAGGACTACGCCAAGGCCACCGACAAATTGCTGGCCGTGCGCCCGTACGTGACCTACTTCCACTCTTCGAAATACATCGGTGATCTGGCCAACGGCGATATTTGCGTGGCCATCGGTTTCTCCGGCGATATCTTCCAGGCCAAACACCGTGCCGAAGAAGCCAAGAAGGGCGTGACCATCGCCTACTCGATTCCGAAAGAGGGCGGCGCGCTGTGGTTCGACATGCTGGCGATTCCGAAGGACTCGTCCAACGTCAAAGAGGCCCACGCCTTCATCAACTATTTGCTGAAACCTGAGGTGATCGCCCAGGTCAGTGATTACGTCGGTTACGCCAACCCCAACCCCGGGTCGGACAAGCTGATGGAACAGTCCATCCGCACCGATGAAGCGGTTTATCCACCGCAGGCAGTCCTCGACAAGACCTACGTGTCGGTCGAGTTGCCACCCAACATTCAGCGTTTGATGACCCGTAGCTGGACCAAGGTCAAGTCGGGCAAGTAAGGCACAAACTATCCTGGGTTCGTCCGCGTAGGGCGAACTGCACTGTTTTTTTCTGGGAGTTTCGTAAATGGCAGTTGCCTCCGGCGCCTATAAGAAAGCCCTCGAGGGCGACCAGACACCTAAGCAGGTGCTGGTCAAAATCGACCGGGTCACGAAGAAGTTCGACGAGACGATTGCCGTGGACGATGTGTCCCTGGAAATCAAGAAAGGCGAGATCTTCGCCCTGCTCGGCGGTTCGGGATCGGGCAAATCCACGCTGCTGCGGATGCTGGCAGGGTTCGAACGGCCCACGGAGGGGCGCATTTTCCTCGACGGCGTCGACATCACCGACATGCCGCCGTACGAGCGACCGATCAACATGATGTTCCAGTCGTACGCGTTGTTCCCGCACATGACCGTGGCGCAGAACATCGCCTTCGGCCTCAAGCAGGACAAGATCCCCAACGCCGAGATCGATGCGCGCGTGGCCGAGATGCTCAAACTGGTGCAAATGAGCCAGTACGCCAAGCGCAAGCCGCATCAACTGTCCGGCGGTCAGCGGCAGCGTGTGGCCCTGGCACGCTCGTTGGCCAAGCGGCCGAAGCTGCTGCTGCTCGACGAGCCGATGGGCGCACTGGACAAGAAACTGCGTTCGCAGATGCAGCTGGAGCTGGTGGAAATCATCGAGCGCGTGGGCGTGACCTGCGTGATGGTGACCCACGACCAGGAAGAGGCCATGACCATGGCCGAGCGCATCGCGATCATGCACCTGGGCTGGATCGCCCAGATCGGCAGCCCGATCGACATCTACGAAACCCCGACCAGCCGTCTGGTCTGCGAATTCATCGGCAACGTGAACATCTTCGAAGGCGAAGTGATCGACGACGCCGAAGGCCACGCGACTATCACCTGCAAGGACCTCGACCGGCAGATCTACGTCGGCCACGGCATCAGCACCTCGGTGCAGGACAAATCCGTGACCTACGCGATTCGTCCGGAGAAGCTGCTGGTCACCGCCGAAATGCCGACCTGCGAATACAACTGGTCGAGCGGCAAGGTGCATGACATCGCCTACCTCGGCGGGCACTCGGTGTTCTACGTCGAATTGCCGAGCGGCAAGCTGGTGCAGTCGTTCGTTGCCAACGCCGAACGTCGCGGCCAGCGTCCGACCTGGGGCGATCAGGTTTACGTGTGGTGGGAAGACGACAGCGGCGTGGTACTTCGCTCATGAACATGCGCAAGTTCAAACGACGGATCAACCGAATAATTCCCAATGGCCGGCAACTGGTCATCGGGGTTCCGTTCATCTGGCTGTTCCTGTTCTTCATGTTGCCGTTCTTCATCGTCCTGAAGATCAGCTTCGCTGAAGCCGACGTGGCCATCCCGCCGTACACCGAGATCTACACCTTCGCCGAGCAGAAGCTGCAACTGCTGCTGAACCTGGGCAACTACGCGATGCTCGGCGACGACGAGTTGTACATCGCCGCCTACCTCGGCTCGCTGAAGATGGCGTTTTTCAGCACGCTGCTGTGTCTGCTGATCGGCTACCCGATGGCCTACGCCATCGCCAGTGCCCGCAAAGAGCTGCAGACGGTGCTGGTGCTGCTGATCATGATGCCGACCTGGACCGCGATCCTGATCCGCGTTTACGCGTGGATGGGCATCCTCAGCAACAACGGCCTGCTCAACGGTTTCCTGATGAGCATGGGCTTTATCGACGAGCCGCTGCAGATCCTCAACACCAACCTGGCGGTGTACATCGGCGTGGTTTATTCGTACCTGCCGTTCATGATCCTGCCGCTGTACGCCAACCTGGTGAAGCACGACCAGAGCCTGCTGGAAGCGGCTTCCGACCTCGGTTCGAGCACCTTCAACAGCTTCTGGAAAATCACTATTCCGCTGTCCAAGAACGGGATCATCGCCGGCTGCATGCTGGTGTTCATCCCGGTGGTCGGCGAGTTCGTGATCCCGGAACTGCTCGGCGGCCCGGAAACCCTGATGATCGGTAAAGTGCTCTGGCAAGAGTTCTTCAACAACCGTGACTGGCCGGTGGCGTCCGCCCTGGCGGTGGTGATGCTGGCGATCCTGATTGTGCCGATCATCCTGTTCAACCGCAGTCAGGCCAAGGAAATGGAGGGCAAAGAATGAAACGCATCCGTTTCTCCAGCCTGATGCTGGTTCTGGGTCTGTTGTTCATCTACCTGCCGATGCTGATCCTGGTGATCTACTCGTTCAACGCCTCGAAACTGGTGACGGTGTGGGGCGGCTGGTCGATCAAGTGGTACGTCGGCCTGCTCGACAATACCCAGTTGATGGGTTCGGTGGTGCGTTCGCTGGAGATCGCCTGCTACACCGCGGTGGCGGCGGTGGCGCTGGGTACGCTGGCAGCCTTCGTGCTGACCCGCATCACCCACTTCAAGGGCCGCACGCTGTTCGGTGGCCTGGTCACCGCACCGTTGGTGATGCCGGAAGTGATCACCGGTCTGTCGCTGTTGCTGCTGTTCGTGGCCATGGCGCAGATGATCGGCTGGCCGCAGGAGCGCGGCATCGTCACCATCTGGATCGCCCACACGACGTTCTGTGCGGCGTATGTGGCGGTGGTGGTGTCGGCGCGTCTGCGTGAGCTGGACCTGTCGATCGAAGAGGCGGCGATGGATCTGGGCGCGCGGCCGTGGAAGGTGTTCTTCCTGATCACCATCCCGATGATCGCGCCGTCGCTGGCAGCGGGCGGCATGATGTCGTTCGCTCTGTCGCTGGACGATCTGGTACTGGCGAGCTTCGTTTCCGGCCCGGGTTCGACCACGCTGCCGATGGAAGTGTTCTCGGCGGTGCGTCTGGGCGTGAAGCCTGAGATCAACGCGGTGGCCAGTCTGATTCTGCTGGCGGTGTCGATCGTGACATTCCTGGTGTGGTTCTTCAGCCGCCGTGCCGAAGAAGCGCGCAAGAAAGCCATCCAGCAAGCCATCGAAGAAGGCGCCGCCGATTCGTGGAAGCAACCGGACGTGCGCCGCGCGCCTGCGCCGGAAGCGGCCTGACAGGCAAAAAGATCGCAGCCTGCGGCAGCTCCTACAGGGATCGCATTCCACTGTAGGAGCTGCCGCAGGCTGCGATCTTTTGCTTTCGGGCTCAGGAAATCCAGGGTGACTGGCGGATGACTTCAACAAAGTTCATCGGCTTGAACCCCGGCTCCTGATCCACCAGCACATCGGTCTTCACGTTGCCGAACGTGGTCTGCGGGCGATGGCGCAAGCCGTCGGCAAACGCGCAGATGATGCATTCCTTGAAACCTTCTCCGCGTGGATGCGCATGCACCACCGCCTCGCGCTGGGTGCTGCTGAACGCCGCGTAATCCATGCCCAGCACGTCCATCTCAACCCCGGCGGTGACCAGCGCCACGGTCGGCCGCAAATGCTTCGGCACCCCCGGCGTGGTGTGCAGGGCAATCGACAGCCACACCTGCTCGATATCGTCATCGCTCAGACCGTACGGCTTGAGAAACGCCGCTGCCGCGTTGGCGCCATCCACTTCGAAACGCTCGTCGGCGCTGCGATAGCCTTCGACCAGCCCGAGGTCATGGAACATCGCGCCGACGTACAGCAGCTCCGGGTTGTAGGCCAGTTGCCGGCGCTCACCGCTCAAGGCACCGAACAGAAATACCCGGCGCGAGTGGTGGTAGAGCAGGTCGGATTCGATGTCGCGAATGTACTCGGTGGTGGCCCGGGCGAGGGCGCTGTCGGGGATCTTGATGCCGGCAATGGTCGTGCTCATAAGGTGTTTCCTCGTCGAAAACGCCGTCGTGGCGCTGATGGACAAAGTCTGTTCCCCGAGGCACTAAACGGACAATCAACGCATGGCTGCGATCCTTGCCAATCGACCTGCAAATCGTGCCAACTCACGGCTTGAGCACTTACCGCGCTCCTCTGTGGTGAGGGGATTTATCCCCGATGGACTGCGCAGCAGTCCCAAAACCTGCTGTTTCGGTGTATCAGGTGAATCGCGCAGTGAGGATTTACGACTGCTGCGCAGCCGATCGGGGATGAATCCCCTCGCCACAAAAATTCCCCAGGAGGCTTATGAACAAAAACGTCGCCATCGTGGTATTTCCCGGCGTGCAGGCGCTGGATGTCAGCGGGCCGATGGATGTGTTTGCCGAGGCCAATCGTTTTCTGCCGCCTGAGGATCACTATCGGCTGGAGGTCATCGGCCTCGAACGTGGGGCGATGGCTTGCTCCAATGGCCTGAACCTCAGCGCTCACCGGCATTTCAGCGAAGCGCCGGATGCTTATGACTTGTTGCTCGTCGCCGGCGGCCCGCAGTTGCCGTTCATGGATTTCGGCAAGCCATTCGACACTTGGCTGCGCGAGGCCTGCGCGCGTGCACGGCGTTTCGGCTCGATCTGCAACGGCGCGTTCATGCTGGCGCGGGCGGGGTTGCTGGAAGGGCGCACCGTGACCACCCACTGGAACGATGCCGAAGCCTTGGCACAGTTGTGTCCATCGACCCAAGTCGAGGCCGATCGCCTGTACGTCGAAGACGGTGCGCTCTACACCTCGGCCGGGGTCACCGCCGGGATCGATCTGTCGCTGTACCTGCTGGCCCGCGATCACGGCGCTGAAGTGGCGCTGAGTGTGGCCAAGCGGCTGGTGGTATTCACCCAGCGTTCTGGCGGGCAATCGCAGTTCAGCCCGTTCCTCACGCCGCATGCGGAGCCGACGTCGGCGGTGGCGATGGTGCAGTTGTATGTGCTGGCCAACCTCACCGGCGATCTGACGATTGCCGATCTGGCGAACGCGGCGAACATGAGTGCGCGCAACTTCTCCCGGGTGTTCGCCCGTGAGGCTCGGGTCACCCCGGCAGAGTTCGTCGAAAGTGCGCGAGTGGATGCGGCGCGAGTACTGCTGGAAAGCACCACGGCACCGCTGAAGACCGTGGCCTATCAGTGCGGGTTTCGCGATGCGCAGCACATGCGCAGTGTGTTCAACCGTCGATTGGGCGTGACGCCGCAGCAGTTTCGGCTGAATTTTGCGTTGATGCTCTGAGTTCTTGCGGTGTGGCTGGTGGCCCCTTCGCGAGCAAGCTCGCTCCCACATTTGAAATGCATTCCCATGTGGGAGCGAGCTTGCTCGCGAAGGGGCCGGTGCTGTCAGCACAAGACTACTGCGTAGACCTTGCCGGCAACAGCTTCAACGTACTGCGAGTATTGGCCGTCACCTCTTCCTCGCTGAAGTGCGCCTGCACGTACATCCCCTCGACGTACTCCTCGGCCTGATCGTCGTAATGGCTGTCGAACGGCACGCCGCTCTGGCCAACCGGGTTGATGGTCAGGCTGTGCGCCGGGTCGGCGAAGTCCACCAGGCGCCGCGTCGAAGGCCCGTAAGTCACCGGCCACGGCGCCGGGCCGAGCTTGGCCGAAAGGTTGTTCGGCACTTCATGACTGCCCGGCGCGGCGAACGGTCCGACATTGACGATGCGGTCCAGCGGCTTCTGTTGTCCCAACGGATGACCATGGGTCAGGGTGTGCGCCGTGCCCCATTGCCAGTCGGACGGATTGTCGCCGAAGCTCTGTTTCAGGTGCGTCATGCTCGCCTGCCACGCCGCTTTGACGATGTCGGCACGAGTTTCCTTGTTCGGCGTGTTGCGGTTGTCCCACCAGGGCGAATCCGCGTTCGCCGCCAGGCGCGGCAGGGCTGCATCAATCACCCGGGTCGACAGCAAAGTCTCGAAGAAATCGTTGCCCAGCTCATCACGCATCGCCGCATCGGCGAGGTCGTAGAGGAACTGGTTGAACACTGTGGCGCTGACCGAATCCAGCGGATAGTCGCCTTGCCACTGCGCCAGTTGCTCGACCAGTTTCAGCTGCGCCGGATCCCTCACCACTTCCCGCAGCACTGGCAGCAATGGCGCCAGGGTACGCGGGCCGTAGGCGGTGGTGGTGCCCAGTTGCAGCTTCTGGTTGGCCTCGTTGCTCCATTTCACGCTCTTGTCGCTCAGCTGGCGATTGAGCTGCTGACCGCGATCGGCGAGGTTGTAGTAGCCGGGAATCTCCATCCCGGTCGGCGACAGCGGCTGAAAGTTGGCCGAGACGATGTAGCCGCGCGCCGGATTTTCTTCCTGCGGGTTGGCGCTGAACGGGTAGTAGCCGTCCTTGTCCGCCTGATTGCTGCTGCCGTCGAGAATGAACTCCGGCTTTACCCCGGCCGGGCGTTTCGGCAACAGCGCCGAGGCCCACCAGGCGATATCACCCTTGGCGTTGGCGTAGACGATGTTCAGCCCCGGCGCCTGCACCTTGGCTGCCGCCGCACGGGCCTTGGCCAGGGTGTCGGCGCGGTTGAGCTGGTAGAAACCTTCGAGAATCGGGTTCGGTGTTTCGAGGAACGCCCACCACATGGCGATCGGTGTTTTACCGGCAGCAGTGCCGAGGGCGTCGTTGACGATCGGGCCGTGGGGCGACTGACGCAAGGTCAGCTTCACCGGCGCCTGGCCCTTCACCGCGATCTGCTGCTCGGTGCTGACCAGATCGGTCCACTGGCCGTGGTACCAGACCTGATTCGGATTGTCCGGGTTGACCTTCTCGGCGATCAGATCCAAATCGTCGTTCTGGAACATGGTCAGGCTCCAGCCGAAATCCACGTTGTGCCCCAGGAACGCGAACGGCACCAGCGCCTGATGATGGCCGTACAACTCAAACCCCGGCGCCGACAGTTGCGCCTCGTACCACACCGACGGCACCGAGAAACGAATGTGCGGATCACCGGCCAGCAGCGGTTTGCCGCTCTGGCTGCGGCTGCCGGCGATCACCCAGGCGTTGCTGCCTTCGAATTGCGGCAGGCCGTTTTCAATCAGCGCCTGCTCGCTGAGGCGGGCGAGGGCGTTGAGGTCTTTCCAGTCGCTGGCGGCGAGGGCCGGCGTCTTGTTGGCGTGACCTTTGGCAAGCACGCCCTTGGGCTGCCAGTCGAGGTCGAAGACGTTGAGGTAATCGGCGCCGAGTTGATCGCGCACGTAAGTCAGCAGTGGCTCGGTGCGAAACGCGGCGGCAAAGCTGTAGGCCATATAACCGGCGACGCTGATGCTGTCTTCGGCGGTGAACGGCCGTTTGGGGATGCCCAGCACGTCAAACTCGATCGGCGCGGCGTGGCTGTCCTGATATTGGTTGATGCCGTCCAGATAGGCTTGCAGGGCCTTCCACGCCGGGGATTGCTTATCGAGACTGGCGACATAGCTGGCAGCGCGTTCGCGGATGCGCAGGCTGCGAAACAATTTGTCGGTGTCGAGCTGCTTCGGCCCGAGCACTTCGGCCAGCTCGCCGCGCGCGAGGCGGCGCATGGCTTCCATCTGGAACAACCGGTCTTGAGCGTGCACGTAGCCGAGGGCGCGATACAGATCGGATTCGTTCTCGGCACGAATATGCGGCACCCCGCGTTCGTCGTAACGCACGGTCACCGAACCCTGCAGATTGCGCAGCTCCACCTGGCCCTGACGCGTCGGTTGCTTGCTGTAGACGTAACCGCCGATGGCGATGAGCAGGACAACGATGAGCAAGGCAAGAACGGTGAACACGCGTTTCATGGTGACTCCTTGTGCATGCGGGATTGCCGCCCGTCGGGCTGCAAACAATTAGCACAGACCTTCCGTGCCGTGCATCGCTGTCCTCGAAAAGTCCGGAATGCCTTACTGCACCACCACCGGCCACGGGCAATAACAACCGACCGCCAGGGTATGCGTAGCGTTGACCGGGCGATCATCCATCAGCGCGTTGAGGATCGGTTCGATAAAGCTGTTGCTGGAGTTGCAGGTCAGCCCTTCGCTGTACGGGCCGAAGTACGCCAGTTTGCCGCTGCGGTCCCAGATCGCCACGGCGGGGCTGGCCGGTACCTGCTCGGAACCGGGCAACACCACAATGGTTTTCAGATTGCTCAGGGTGGCGGGCAACTGGCCGTGGGAGCCGGCGCGCTGCACGGCGAAGAATTCCACACCGCGCGCGCCGAACTGCTCGACCATTTCCGTCAGGTGCTGTTGATTGCCGACGTTGCACGGGCAGGCCGGATCCCAAAAATGCACAAGACGGATTTTGCCGGGACCGGCCAGCTCAACCGGCAGACGCAACGGATCCCCGGAAAACACCGCCGTGTGCTGACTGAACGCGCGCAGATAACGCCCCTGAAACCAGTCGTACGCCGCCCACAGCACCCCGGCACACACAAGCGCGAGCAGGCTGGCAAACAGTGCGGTGCGGTAGGGCGAGCGCATGGTTTTTGGGTCCTCGAAGGTGGGCTAGCTTGCCATGCTTGTCGCAACAGATGAATATCGCAGGCCGATAAAGTCTGTTTACCGCTTTGGAATACCCGCATGCCTGACACTTTCGATGCCGATCATTTACGCGCCAGCCTCAAGCCTTTGGCCCAGTGGCAGCCGTTGTCGGACGAGGCCAAGGCGTATCAGCGGTTTTATAAAACCGACTTCCCCGAGCGCGATGTCTGGCGCGGCATGGGCCGTTTCGAAGTCGATGGTTACGAACTGGTCAGCCATTGCTGGTGGCCGGAGAAGGTCAAGGGCACGCTGTTTCTGCTGCACGGTTTTTACGATCACACCGGGCTGTATCGGCATGTGATCGAGTGGGCGCTGGATCAGGATTTTGCCGTCATCGCCTGCGACTTGCCGGGCCATGGTTTGTCGAGCGGAGCGCGGGCGAGCATCCGCGACTTCTCCGAATATCAGGACACCTTGCAGGCATTGTTCGCTGAAGCCAGTTCGATTGCCCTGCCGCAGCCCTGGCACCTGTGCGGACAAAGCACTGGCGGCGCGATCGTCGTCGACCATGTGCTCAACCATGGCGAGAACAGTCCGGCGCAGGGGCAATTGATCCTGCTGGCGCCGCTGGTGCGTCCGCGCGCCTGGGGCTGGTCGCAGCTCAGTTATTATTTACTGAGGCCTTTCGTGCGGGGCGTCACCCGGCGCTTCAGCGAGAACTCCAACGACCCGGATTTCCTGCCGTTCCTGCAGACCGATCCGTTACAGCCCAAGCGCTTGCCGACCGCGTGGGTCGGTGCGCTGTCGCGCTGGATCATCCGCGTCGAACACGCGAAAAAAAGTCCGCGACGGCCGCTGATCATTCAGGGGCAGGCGGACATGACCGTGGACTGGCAGCACAACTTGCAGGTGCTGAAGTGGAAGTTCGACCGGCCGCAGATACTGCTGCTGCCGGAGGCGCGGCATCATCTGGCGAACGAGACGCTGGAGATGCGTGAGGAGTATTTCGAGTTTCTGAACAAGCGGATCAGGGGGCGGAATCTATAGCGTCTGTTAAGGCCTCTTCGCGAGCAAGCTCGCTCCCACAGGAGACCTGATCAACATGTGGGAGCGAGCTTGCTCGCGAAGGCGGCCGGTCAGGCGATAAAGATCACTGGCTGAGGTTCGAGGAGCTTTGCCCCACCGCCAACCCCGCGCGAATCGCCGCCAGCGCCGCCTGGTAATACGCCTTGCCCTCGCTGGATTCGGCAAAGGTCGCAAACTGCTCCAGTTCGTCATCCGACAGATCGCGATAAACGTAGAGCAGCGTGTTATTCAAATCGGCGCCGATCTGGTCCATCAGGCGCTGGCGCTGGCCGTTCAGCATGCCTTGCGCCTGACCGCCGCCGAGCAGGCCAGGAATCATCGAACTCAAACTGTCCGCCGCCACGCCGGCAATCGCCAGGCTGACCTCGGCACCGGCTTCGCGCGCCGGCAGCGCTTGCGCCAGATGGCCGATGATCAGCAAACGGCTGTCGCTGACCTGCATTTTTGGCAAGCCCTTGGCGTTCTTCGCCAGTTGATCGCGACGGGTGGCAAGCAATTCAGCAGCGACGATTTTCTTGCCCAGTGGCGATTGAAAGAAGGTCAGTGCCGGTTGTGGATCGGCAAGGTGCTGGCGCAATTGCGCTTCGGCACGCTGATCCATGGCCTGCGGGGCGAAGCGCTGGTTGCTGTTGTTGACCAGGGCCTGGAACACCGCTGGCGGCAGGTTGTTCTGGTAGCGCTGCTGCGCGGCACTCAGGGCATCATTGAAATGCGCACGTTGATCTGGCCAGCCGGCGATCTTGTACAACTGATCGTGGCCGTCCGCCCAAGCGGGCAAAACGCAGAACATCAACAGTGAAAAAAGCAAACGGCGCATAGGGACTCCTGTCAGCAGCGGACTATTCTCCGTGCGGTGCCGGTACTTGTCGAGAATTCGTATCAAGCCGCCGCGTGGCTCTGTCGGATTTCTTGCCGCCGGCATACTATGCGCGCCATGCAAATATCCTCCGAACACCCGCTGCTGTTACGCATCGTCGACGACCTGGCCGAGCATGGCTGGTCGCAGCAGAACATTTTCCTGCCCGCAGGTTTGACCCGCGAGCTGGCGGCCGAGTGCCGCAAACGTGAGGCCGAGGGCGAGCTGGCGCCGGCAGCGGTGGGTCGTGGGCCGTTTTCGGAGATTCGCGAGGGCATTCGTGGCGACCACATCCAGTGGATCGACCCGGGCCAGGCCGAAGCCAGCGACCGTTATCTGCACCTGATGGACAGCCTGCGCGAGGCGCTCAATCGCGGCTTGTTCCTGGGGCTGGAGGATTTCGAGTGCCACTTCGCCCTATACCCGCCGGGTGCGTTTTACCGCAAGCACGTTGACCGTTTTCGCGATGATGACCGGCGCATGGTCTCGGCGGTGGTCTACCTCAATGACGCGTGGCTGCCGGAAGACGGCGGTCAGTTGCGCATGTATCTGGACGAAGACCGGGTGCATGACGTGCAACCCACTGGCGGCTGTCTGGTGGTGTTTCTCTCCGGCGAAGTGCCCCATGAAGTGTTGCCGGCCAACCGCGAGCGCCTGTCGCTGACCGGCTGGTTCCGCCGCCGTGGCAACGAGCCGTTCTGATATGCAGAAGATTCTGGTCAGCCGCTGCCTGTTGGGCCACCGCGTGCGCTACGACGGCGGGGCCAGCGGGCCGTTCGATCTGCTCGAACAGTGGATCGCCGAGGGCCGTGTAGTGCCGCTGTGTCCGGAAGTGGCTGGCGGTTTGCCGACCCCGCGTGCAGCGGCGGAAATCCCCGGCGGGCAGGGAGCCGAAGTGCTCGATGGCACGGCGGCGGTGATCACCACCGAAGGCGAGGACGTCAGCGCGCAGTTTCTCGACGGCGCGCGGCAGGCGCTGGCGCTGGTGCACAAATATGGCATCCGCGTCGCGGTGCTCAAGGCCAACAGTCCTTCCTGCGGGAATTTGCTGACTTATGACGGGACGTTCAGTGGGGTGAAGGTCAGTGGCGAAGGCGTGACGGCTGCGCTGCTTAAACGCCATGGGGTGCAAATCTTCAGTGAACTCGAGCTGTCGCAGGCCGCAATGGCCCTGACCCACCTCGACTAAAAGCCCACCACAAACCCCCTGTAGGAGCTGCCGAGTGAAACGAGGCTGCGATCTCTTGATCTTCAAAATCAAGATCAAGATCAAAAGATCGCAGCCTGCGGCAGCTCCTACGGTTCGCTGAACCACTTTTGCGACAACGCCGCCAAGCGTCCATCCGCCTTGATCCGCTGCAACGCACCTTCCAGGCTGGCATGAAACGCCGGGTTGCCCTTCTGAAACGGAATCGCCAGCTCCACCGGGGTCGCCTTCGGCTTCTCCTCGGTCAGTGCCTGCACCAGCACCATCGGCCGTGGCTGCTCATCCTTCTTTGCCCACAACTGCGAATCGACCTTGCCGTAAGACTCGCTGAAGTCGAAACGATCCTTGAGTTCAGGTGTCAGTGCTATGTGGTTGAGCGCAACGTCGTACTTGCCGCTTTCAACGCCCTGGAGCAGGTCGGCTTCGTCGGTGACGATGAAGTCGGCGCGCACATCCAGCTCGTTGGCCAGCAGTTGCCCAAGCTCGACCTCGAACCCCGTGAGTGTGTCGCCATCCTTGAAATTGAAGGGCGGTGTATTAGCCTCAAGGGCAATGCGCAACTCGCCACGGTCGTTGACGTCATCAATCAGTTCGGCGTGAGCCAGAGGGCTCAAAAGGGGTAGCAGGCAGATCAGGCCAGGCAGAAAACGCATGGTCACTCCTTTGAAATCATTATCGCGATGCTCTGAGTCAGGCTCGCTTTGCTATGGTTGTCGAGTGCCTTCGACAACGAATGGTCATGAAGTTGTCATGACCGCGCGGATTTTACGGAAAAACTGGAGAAGAGAATGAAAACGTTTATGTCACGAGCAGCCTTGGCTGGCCTGTTGATGGGTGTTTCAGTGCTGGCCAGTGCAGCGACCCCGGCGCCGGCCGGTGCTTCAGTGAGTATCGTCGAGCCGAGCAGCGGTGCCGTTGTGGACAAGACATTCAAGGTCAAGTTTGAAGTCAAAGGCATTGCCCTTGCGCCGGCGGGCGACCCTACCGCCAATACCGGGCACCATCACCTGCTGGTCGATGCCAAGGAAATCGTTCCGGCGGGCAGCGTAATCCCGACCGATGCCAACCACATTCACTTCGGCAAGGCCCAAACCGAGACCGAACTGACCCTGACGCCTGGCAAGCACACCTTGCAGCTGGAACTGGGCGACAAGGGCCACATGGCCTTCGATCCGCCAATCGTTTCGGAAAAGATCACCGTGACGGTGAAATGACTTTTCAGCCGGCATGAAAAAGGGAGCCCCGAGGGGCTCCCTTTTTCATTGCTCGGCGTTCGATCAGAACAACACGCGGCTACGGATAGTACCGTTGACGTGTTGCAGCTTCTCTTGCGCCAGCTCCGAGTACTCGGCGTCGACGTCGATCACCACGTAACCGACTTTCTCGTTGGTCTGCAGGAACTGACCGGAGATGTTGATACCGTTTTCGGCGAAGACCTTGTTGATCTCGCTCATCACGCCCGGAATGTTCTCGTGGATGTGCAGCAGACGGTGCTTGCCAGGGTGGGCCGGCAGGGCCACTTCCGGGAAGTTCACCGACGATACGGAGGTACCGTTGTCGCTGTACTTGACCAGTTTTTCCGCCACTTCCAGACCGATGTTGGCCTGCGCTTCGGCAGTCGAGCCACCGATGTGCGGGGTCAGGATCACGTTGTCCAGGCCACGCAGCGGGCTTTCGAACTCTTCGTCGTTGGAGCGAGGCTCCACCGGGAACACGTCGATGGCCGCGCCGATCAGGTGCTTGTCCTTGATCGCGTCCGCCAGGGCGTCCAGCTCGACCACGGTGCCGCGCGCGGCGTTGATCAGGATGCCGCCCTTCTTGATGGCGCGGATTTCCTTCTCGCCGATCATCCACTGGGTCGCCGCGGTTTCCGGTACGTGCAGGGTAACGATGTCGGACATGCCCAGCAGCTCGTGCAGGTTGCCGACCTGAGTGGCGTTGCCCAGCGGCAGCTTGGTCACGGTGTCGTAGAAGAACACCTGCATCCCCAGGCCTTCCGCCAGAACCGACAGCTGAGTACCGATCGAGCCGTAGCCGACGATGCCGAGTTTCTTGCCACGGATCTCGAAGGAGTTGGCTGCGGACTTGATCCAGCCGCCACGGTGGCAGGAAGCGTTTTTCTCCGGAATGCCGCGCAGCAGCAGGATCGCTTCGGCCAGTACCAGTTCCGCGACGGAGCGGGTGTTGGAGTACGGCGCGTTGAACACGGCGATACCGCGCTCGCGGGCAGCACTCAGGTCAACCTGGTTGGTGCCGATGCAGAAACAGCCGACCGCGACCAGCTTCTTCGCGTGATCGAAGATCTCTTCGGTCAGTTGGGTGCGCGAACGAATGCCGATGAAGTGAGCGTCAGCGATCTTTTCCTTGAGCTCGGCTTCCGGCAAGGAGCCTGTCAGGTATTCGATGCTGGTGTAGCCCGCCGCCTTGAGGACGTCGACAGCCGATTGGTGGACGCCTTCGAGAAGAAGGAACTTGATCTTGCTCTTATCGAGAGAAGTCTTGCTCATCTGCGTAAACCTGTATCCCGGAGAAAAATGGCAGGAAATGGTCAACAGACATTGACCTGGACGACAAGAAAGCCGTCACCGCAGAACTGGCCTTGGGCACTGGCCTGCGGGGTCGGTATGCTAGCATAGCCACCCCGCTAAACACTCATTCCTGCGACGTGAAGCGTCTTCAGGATGACCATGAATTGTTCGAGAGTTCTGTCGATGACCAATCCTGCCCTGATTGATGAACTGAAGACCCTGGTCGAGCCTGGCAAGGTCCTGACCGACGCCGACTCCCTGAATGCGTACGGCAAGGATTGGACCAAGCACTTCGCGCCCGCACCGTGCGCCATTGTGTTCCCCAAGACCATCGAACAGGTGCAGGCCATCGTCCGCTGGGCCAACACCCATAAGGTGGCGCTGGTGCCTTCCGGCGGACGCACCGGGCTGTCCGCCGCCGCGGTGGCCGCGAATGGCGAAGTGGTCGTCTCGTTCGACTACATGAACCAGATTCTCGACGTAAACCTCACCGACCGCACCGCCGTGTGTCAGCCGGGCGTTGTCACCGAACATTTGCAGAACGTCGCCGAAGAAAACGGCCTGTACTACCCGGTGGACTTCGCCTCCGCCGGTTCCAGTCAGATTGGCGGCAATATCGGCACCAATGCCGGCGGGATCAAGGTGATTCGCTATGGCATGACCCGCAACTGGGTCGCCGGGATGAAAGTGGTCACCGGCAAGGGCGATGTGCTGGAGCTGAACAAGGACCTGATCAAGAACGCCACCGGCTACGACCTGCGCCAGCTGTTCATCGGCGCCGAAGGCACCCTCGGTTTCGTGGTCGAAGCGACCATGCGCCTGGATCGCGCGCCGAAAAACCTCACCGCGATGGTCCTCGGCACCGCCGACTTCGACTCGATCATGCCGGTGCTGCACGCCTTCCAGGGCAAACTCGACCTGACCGCGTTCGAATTCTTCTCCGACAAGGCCCTGGCCAAAGTGCTGGGCCGTGGTGATGTGCCGGCGCCGTTCGAGACCGAGTGTCCGTTCTACGCGCTGCTGGAATTCGAGGCGACCAGCGAAGAAGTGGCCAACACGGCGCTGGAAACTTTCGAACACTGCGTCGAGCAGGGCTGGGTGCTGGACGGTGTAATGAGCCAGAGCGAAACCCAGTTGCAGAACCTGTGGAAGCTGCGCGAGTACATCTCCGAGACCATTTCGCACTGGACGCCGTACAAGAACGACATCTCGGTCACCGTGTCGAAAGTCCCGGCATTTCTGCAGGAAATCGATGCGATCGTCGGCGAATACTACCCGGACTTCGAAATCGTCTGGTTCGGCCACATTGGCGACGGCAACCTGCACCTGAACATTCTCAAGCCGGATAACCTGAGCAAGGACGAGTTTTTCGCCAAGTGCGCGACCGTCAACAAGTGGGTGTTCGAAACCGTCGAGAAATACAACGGTTCGATCTCCGCCGAGCACGGCGTGGGCATGACCAAGCGCGACTACTTGACGTACAGCCGTTCACCGGTCGAAATCGAGTACATGAAAGCGGTCAAAGCGGTGTTCGACCCGAATGGCATCATGAACCCGGGCAAGATCTTCGCGGTTTGATTGGCAATCCCCTGAATCAATGAAGGCAGGAATCGGTAAATGAGCTATCAGCACCAGTATGTCGACGGCACGCGCATCCACTTCCCGATCGGGAAAGTGGTCTGCATCGGGCGTAATTACGCCGAACACGCCAAGGAACTGGACAATCCGGTTCCTACCGAACCGTTGCTGTTCATCAAGCCGGGCAGTTGTGTGGTGCCGCTGGAAGACGGTTTCAGCATTCCGACCGAGCGCGGTTCGGTGCACTACGAAGCGGAAATCGCCGTGTTGATCGGCAAGCCGTTGTCGACAAAACCGAGCCGCGAAGAAGTGCTGGACGCGATCTCCGGTTTCGCCCCGGCGCTGGACCTGACCCTGCGCGACAAGCAGGCCGAGCTCAAGTCCAAGGGCCTGCCATGGGAAATTGCCAAGTCGTTCGATGGCGCAGCGGTGATCGCACCGTTCGTGGTCGGCAGCACTTTCCCGGACCTGACCGACATCGGCATCCGCCTGACCATCAACGGCGAAGTGCGTCAGGACGGCAACAGCAGCGCCATGCTCAACCCGATCGTGCCGATGATCCAGCACATGGCTGGCTGCTTCTCGCTGCAGGCCGGCGACGTGATCCTCACTGGCACGCCAGTGGGCGTCGGCCCGCTGAATGTCGGCGACGACATCGTGCTGGAACTGGTTGGCGCGAGCAGCTTCAGCAGCAGCGTGCGCTGACCGCGAAACCGTAACACCCTGTGGGAGCGAGCCTGTTGTGGTGAGGGGATTTATCCCCGATGGCCTGCGCAGCAGTCCCAGTTTTTGGGGCCGCTTCGCAGCCCATCGGGGATAAATCCCCTCACCACAGTGCTCGCTCCCACATTGCTTTGAGGTGCCCTGAAGATTGCTGGCAGCACACGCCAATCCCGCCATTTGCCGTTTTTTTCACATTCTGTCCGGATAATTCCTCTCATTCTGGCGTCTGAGCCGGCCTCTTTGTGCTATTACCCATAGCCTGAATTTTCGGAATGCGTCCCTGATGTCAGCTCACACTCAGCTCAATCCTCCTCGTCGCTCACGTTTCGCCCTGCGCTGGTATGTCTGGCTGTTGCTGGTGCTCGCTGTCGCTTATGGCGTGGCGCATATCATGCATTGGGACGACCGTGGCCTGCTGTGGCTGCGTGAGCGTTTCGAGAGCCAGACCGAGCAAAAGGCGAGTATCTGGCTGCCGGACTATCGCGCAGTCATCGACGGCAAACTGCTGCCGGGCATGGAAAAGGACGAGGCCTCGGACCTGTCCTACAACCCGCAGACCAAAACCCTGTTTTCGGTGATGGGCAAGAATCCGTTCCTGGTCGAGCTGACTCTGCAAGGTGATGTGCTGCGCAAGATGCCGCTGGTGGGCTGGACCAACCCCGAAGGCGTGACCGTGATGGAAAACGGCCTGATGGCGATCGTCGATGAGCGCGAGCACCTGCTGACCATCGTCAAGGTCGATGCCAGCACTCGCGAACTGAATATCGCCGATTTCCCGAAATACGACCTCGGCCCGTCGAAAAACCAGAACAAGGCGTTCGAAGCAATCACCTGGGATCCGCGCAACCAGCAGTTGTTGCTGGGCGAAGAGCGTCCGCCTGCGCTGTTTACCTGGAAAAGCGACGGTAGCCAGATCCTCAAGGGCGACAAGCAGAAGCTTGCCAATGATGAATTGGATATCCGCAACCTCTCGGCGCTGGCCATCGACCCGCGTACCGGCCACACCCTGGTGCTGTCTGCTGACTCGCATCTGTTGCTGGAACTGGACGAGAAGGGCGAGCAGGTCAGCTTCATGACCCTGCTTGGCGGCTTCAATGGTTTGAAGGACACCATCCCCCGCGCCGAAGGCGTGACCATGGACGACGCCGGTACGCTGTACATGGTCAGCGAGCCGAACCTGTTCTATCGCTTCGAAAAGCAAAAGTAGCAGCCCGAATCTCTCCCCTGCAGGAGCTGCCGCAGGCTGCGATCTTTTGCTTTTGTTTTTCAAGATCAAGATCAAAAGATCGCAGCCTTCGGCAGCTCCTGCACGGTTCTGTTGTGGGAAAGGGCAAGTGGCCATTAAGCTTCAGTTCAGACAGGCGTGATATTTCATCCGCCTGTTTTGATCCCGAGCCTGCCTGAATGCGTCGACTTGCCCGTCCCAAGCCCCTGTTTATCATCCTGTCGGTTGTTGTCCTGATCGTGTTGATCGCGATCGGCCAATACCTGCGCCTGTTCGAGCGCGCCTGGTTCAATCTGCATACCTTTTGGCAGCCGTTGAGCAACGAGGCCATTGGTCTGGATCAATACCGGGTCGAGGTCGAGGCCAGGATCATCGACGGCCTGAACGACGATGTCTCGGCGCTGACCTACGATCCGGTGCGCAAAAGCCTGTTCACCGTGACCAACAAGAATGCCGAGTTGGTCGAGTTGTCCCTCGACGGCAAAATCCTGCGGCGCATCGCGCTGATCGGCTTCGGCGATCCTGAAGCGGTGGAGTTCATCAGCGCCGACACCTATGTGATCACCGACGAGCGCCAGCAACGCCTGATCAAGGTTCATCTTGAGCAGGACACTGCGTTTCTCGATGCGGCGGACGCTGAACAGATGACCCTCGGCGTGCACATGAGCGGTAACAAGGGCTTCGAAGGCCTGGCCTATGACTCGGTGGGCAAGCGCCTGTTCGTCGCCAAGGAGCGTGACCCCATGCTGATTTATGAGGTGCACGGTTTTCCGCACTTCAATCCGGAAAAGTCCTACGCGGTGCACGTGATCAACAACCCCAAGCGCGATGCCAGGATGTTCGTGCGCGATCTGTCGAGCCTGCAATACGACGAGCGCAGCGGCCATTTGCTGGCGCTGTCCGACGAGTCGGGGCTGATTCTGGAGCTGGATGTGGACGGGCGGCCGCTGAGTACCTTGTCGCTGAACAAGGGGCGGCAGGGTTTACAGAAGAGCGTACCGCAGGCC
Source organism: Pseudomonas sp. GM30 (assembly GCF_000282275.2). Classification (NCBI taxonomy): domain Bacteria; kingdom Pseudomonadati; phylum Pseudomonadota; class Gammaproteobacteria; order Pseudomonadales; family Pseudomonadaceae; genus Pseudomonas; species Pseudomonas sp. GM30. Next base: position 98,257 of record NZ_AKJP02000012.1, read on the forward strand.
GAGGGCATTGCGATGGATGACGACGGGACGTTGTATCTGGTGAGTGAGCCGAACTTGTTCTACGTCTTCAGGAAACCTGCGCAACCTTGACTAACACCACAAAACACTGTGGGAGCGAGCTTGCTCGCGAATGTGTCAGATCAGTCAGCCCATTCATTGCCTGACACGACGCTTTCGCGAGCAAGCTCGCTCCCACAGGTTTTTTCATCTGCCCATAAAAATGTGGGCAGCCTGGATTATTCAGCTTTGAGGGTCTTCACACCTTCGCTGGTACCCAACAGCAACAGATCCGCCGGCCGCGCCGCGAACAGACCGTTGGTGACCACGCCGACGATCGCATTGATCTGCGCTTCCAGTTCCACCGGGTTGGTGATCTGCAGGTTGTGTACGTCGAGGATGATGTTGCCGTTGTCGGTCAGCACGCCTTCGCGGTAAACCGGGTCGCCGCCCAGTTTCACCAGCTGGCGGGCGACGTGGCTGCGAGCCATCGGAATCACTTCCACTGGCAGCGGGAATTCGCCCAGCACCGGCACCAGTTTGCTGGCATCGGCGATGCAGATGAAGGTCTTGGCCACGGCCGCGACGATCTTCTCGCGGGTCAGGGCGGCGCCGCCGCCCTTGATCAGGTTCAGGTGTTCGTCGCTTTCATCGGCGCCGTCGACGTAGAACTCCAGGTCGCTGACGGTGTTCAGTTCATACACCGGAATGCCGTGGCCCTTGAGGCGCGCGGCAGTGGCTTCGGAGCTGGCAACCGCGCCATCGAACGCGCCCTTGTGCTGGGCCAGGGCATCGATGAAGCAGTTGGCGGTGGAGCCGGTGCCGACCCCGACGATGCTCTTGTCGTCGAGTTTCGGAAGGATGAAGTCGACGGCGGCCTGAGCCACTGCCTGTTTGAGTTGATCCTGGGTCATGCGGGCTCCGGAAGCGGGCAAGGGGAGAACGGAAAGGCCGGCATTATAGGCCCCGCGACAAGGCAGGGGGAAACACTCCTGTGGTGAGGGAGCTTGCTCCCGCTGGAGCGCGAAGCGGTCCTTTTGCATTCTTTCAGACAAATCGTATGTTCTGATTTACGACTGCTGCGCAGCCGAGCGGGAGCAAGCTCCCTCGCCACAATAGGTCTCCACACCCTAAAACCCCCTGTTCAGTGTGGTCGTGCGCCCAAAAGCCGGGTTAGACTCGTCGGTCCCGCCCAATCGCCAGTGATGCTTTCCGATGCTCGAACAGTACGTCAAAAAGATCCTCACCTCGCGCGTTTATGACGTTGCCGTAGAAACCCCGCTGCAGAACGCTCGCCAGCTCTCCGAGCGGCTGGGCAATGACATCTGGCTCAAGCGCGAAGACTTGCAGCCGGTGTTCTCGTTCAAGATTCGCGGCGCCTACAACAAGTTGACCCAGCTGACGGACGAAGAGCGCGCCCGTGGCGTGGTCACCGCGTCGGCGGGCAACCATGCGCAGGGTCTGGCGCTGGCGGCGAAAGTGCTGGGCGTGAAAGCGACCATCGTGATGCCCAAGACCACCCCGGAGATCAAGGTCGAAGGCGTGCGTTCGCGCGGCGGTAAAGTCGTGCTGCACGGCGATTCGTTCCCGGAAGCGCTGGCCTATTCGCTGAAACTGGTCGACGAGAAGGGCTACGTCTACATCCACCCGTACGACGATCCGCACACCATTGCCGGGCAGGGCACCGTGGCGATGGAAATTCTGCGCCAGCACCCGCAACCGCTGGACGCGATCTTCGTGCCGGTGGGCGGCGGCGGTCTGATTGCCGGCATCGCGGCATACGTGAAATACCTGCGTCCGGACATCAAGGTCATCGGCGTCGAGCCGGACGACTCCAACTGCCTGCAAGCGGCCATGGCCGCCGGTGAGCGCGTGGTTCTGCCGACCGTGGGCATCTTCGCCGACGGCGTGGCGGTGGCACAGATCGGCCAACACACCTTCGACATCTGCAAGGATTACGTCGACGAAGTGATCACCGTCAGCACCGACGAGATCTGCGCGGCCATCAAGGATATCTACGACGATACCCGCTCGATCACCGAACCTGCCGGTGCCCTGGGCGTGGCCGGGATCAAGAAATACGTCGAGTCGCGTGGTGTCAGCGGCCAGACTTTCGTCGCCATCGACTCCGGGGCCAACGTCAACTTCGACCGCCTGCGCCACGTCGCCGAGCGCGCCGAGCTGGGCGAGGGCCGCGAAGCGATCATCGCCGTGACCATTCCGGAGCAGGCCGGCAGCTTCAAGGCCTTCTGCGAAGCGATCGGCAAGCGCCAGATCACCGAATTCAATTACCGCTACAACACCGGCAGCGAAGCGCACATCTTCGTCGGCGTGCAGACGCACCCGGAAAACGATCCGCGCAGCGCACTGCTGGCGAGTCTGGCCGAGCAGGGCTTTCCGGTCATCGATCTGACCGACAACGAGCTAGCCAAGCTGCACATCCGCCACATGGTCGGCGGGCGCGCGGCGCAGGTGGTCGATGAAGTGGTGCTGCGCTTCGAATTCCCGGAGCGCCCGGGCGCGCTGTTCAACTTTCTCAACAAGCTCGGCGGACGCTGGAACATCTCGATGTTCCATTACCGCAACCATGGTGCGGCGGATGGCCGTGTCGTCGCAGGTCTGCAAGTACCGCATGACGAGCGTCATCTGGTACCGGCGGCGCTGGCGGAGATCGGCTACCCGTACTGGGACGAAAGCGACAACGCGGCCTATAAGCTGTTTCTTGGCTGAGCGGCTACGCTGATGGGCAGGCCATAAGGAAATCGAACAATGGAAACGTTAACCGCCCTGAAAACCGCGCACATGGTCGCCACCGTGGTGTTGCTGGCCAGTGCGCTGGGGCTGGGGATCTGGGTTTTTCTGGCGCGCCGCAAAGGTGATGCAACGGCCGGTAGTCGCACCTTGCAACGGCCACGGGTGTTCATCTGGCTGTTGATGGGCCTGGCGCTGTTGAGCATGCCGTTCACCGGCTGGGGCATGGTGCATCTGGTCGGCTGGCCGCTGGGGCAAACCTGGCTGCTGGCCTCAAGCGTGCTGTACACCGTGGCCGCGCTGGCGTGGTTCTGGTTGCTGGTGCGGTTGAATCGGTTGCGCAAGGCGCCGGGTGGGGTTGGCAGGTTCAGTTTTGCCTTGGCGTTGTTCAGCTTTGTCTGCTTTATCGCCATTGCCGGGTTGATGGGCGCCAAGCCTGTTTAAGGCTGAGACTGCGTTGCTTCAATCGCTGGCAAGCCAGCTCCCACAGGATCTGTAGCGAACACAAATGGTGTGACCACCTGAAAAACCTGTGGGAGCTGGCTTGCCAGCGATAGCTATATCAGCCGCGCAGACTAATGACTGGCCATCCGCGCTTCTCGGCCTCGGCCCGCAGATTCGGATCCGGGTCTACGGCCACCGGATTCGCCACCTGCTCCAGCAACGGCAAATCATTCATCGAATCGCTATAGAAATAGCTGTCATCCAGCGAATACCCGGTTTCCTCCAGCCAGCGATTCAGGCGCGTCACCTTGCCTTCGCGGAAGCACGGAATGTCAGTGCTGCGTCCGGTGTAGCGGCCATCGATCATCTCGCACTCGGTGGCGATCAGGGTTTCAACGCCCAGGCGCACCGCAATCGGCGCGGTGACGAAGCGGTTGGTGGCGGTGATGATCACCAGTTTGTCGCCGGCGTCGCGGTGCTTTTTCAGCAGTTCCAGCGCCTTGGGCAGCATTATCGGTTCGATGCAGTCGCGCATGTAGTCGTTATGCCACTGCTCAAGCACGGCCATTTCGGTGCGGCCGAGGATTTCCAGGCAGAAGTTCAGGTACGCGGCGTTATCCAGCTGGCCGGCCAGGTAATCCTGATAGAACTCGTCGTTGCGCGTCTTGTACGCCACCGGATCAAGGAAGCCGCGTTCGCACAGATAGTCGCCCCAGGCGTGATCGCTGTCGCCGCCCAGAAGGGTGTTGTCCAAATCGAATAGAGCCAGGCGCATTGCAGTTACCCGCTGAAAAGTCAGTAAAAAGGCGACAAGAATACGGTCTTTTCACAAGAGTGCACATAAGGTAGGAACCTTCGTTGCCGCCTTATCAAGCTTTGTGGAACAATGCGGCGACATGCGTTTGCGAGGTTGTTGCCGTGATCGACCCCGATGGTTTCCGCCCCAATGTCGGGATCATTCTGACGAATGACGCCGGCCAGGTGCTATGGGCTCGCCGTATCAATCAAGATGCCTGGCAGTTTCCACAAGGGGGAATCAACCCCGAGGAGACGCCGGAAGACGCCTTGTACCGCGAGCTGAACGAAGAAGTTGGCCTGGAACGTGAAGATGTTGAAATACTGGCCTGTACGCGGGGCTGGTTGCGCTATCGTTTGCCGCAACGTCTGGTGCGTACCCACAGCCAACCGCTGTGCATCGGCCAGAAACAGAAATGGTTTCTCCTGCGCCTGATCTCCAACGAGCAGCGGGTGCGGATGGATTTGACCGGTAAACCGGAGTTCGATGGCTGGCGCTGGGTCAGTTATTGGTATCCGTTGGGCCAGGTGGTGACATTCAAGCGCGAGGTGTATCGACGCGCCCTCAAAGAGCTTGCCCCGCGCCTTTTAGCGCGCGACTGACGACGGAGTTCGACCCCGAGCCATGCTCAATACGCTGCGCAAGATCGTCCAGGAAGTTAACTCCGCCAAGGATCTCAAGGCGGCGTTGGGGATTATTGTGTTGCGCGTCAAAGAGGCCATGGGCAGCCAGGTCTGCTCGGTCTACCTGCTTGATCCCGAGACCAACCGCTTCGTCCTGATGGCCACCGAGGGCTTGAACAAGCGCTCGATCGGCAAGGTCAGCATGGCACCCAACGAAGGTCTGGTGGGTCTGGTCGGCACGCGTGAAGAACCCCTGAACCTCGAAAACGCCGCGGATCACCCGCGCTACCGCTACTTCGCCGAGACCGGCGAGGAGCGCTACGCCTCCTTCCTCGGGGCGCCGATCATTCACCACCGCCGCGTCGTCGGCGTGTTGGTCATCCAGCAGAAAGAACGCCGCCAGTTCGACGAAGGTGAAGAAGCCTTCCTCGTGACCATGAGTGCGCAGCTCGCCGGCGTTATCGCCCACGCCGAGGCCACCGGGTCGATCCGTGGTCTGGGCCGTCAGGGCAAGGGCATTCAGGAAGCCAAGTTCGTCGGCGTACCGGGCTCGCCGGGTGCGGCGGTCGGGACTGCAGTGGTCATGTTGCCGCCCGCGGACCTGGACGTTGTGCCGGACAAGCACATCACCGACATCGACGCTGAGCTGGCGCTGTTCAAGACCGCCATCGAAGGCGTGCGCGCCGACATGCGCGCGTTGTCCGCCAAACTCGCCACCCAGTTGCGCCCGGAAGAACGTGCGCTGTTCGACGTCTACCTGATGATGCTCGACGATGCCTCGCTGGGCAGCGAAATCACCACCGTGATCAAGACCGGCCAGTGGGCCCAGGGCGCGCTGCGTCAGGTGGTCACCGAGCACGTCAACCGTTTCGAACTGATGGACGACGCCTACCTGCGCGAGCGTGCGTCGGACGTCAAAGACCTCGGCCGGCGTCTGCTGGCCTACTTGCAGGAAGAGCGTCAGCAGAACCTGGTCTACCCGGAGAAAACCATTCTGGTCAGCGAAGAGCTGACGCCGGCCATGCTCGGCGAGGTGCCGGAAGGCACGCTGGTCGGTCTGGTGTCGGTCCTCGGTTCGGGTAACTCCCACGTCGCGATCCTGGCCCGGGCCATGGGCATTCCGACGGTGATGGGCCTGGTCGACCTGCCGTACGCCAAGGTCGACGGCATCGAGGTGATCGTCGATGGCACCCGCGGCGAGGTCTACACCAACCCCAGCGATGTGCTGCGCAAGCAGTTCGCCGAAGTGGTCGAAGAAGAGAAACAACTGGCGCTGGGCCTCGACACCCTGCGTGATCTGCCGTGCGTGACCCTCGATGGCCATCGCATGCCGTTGTGGGTCAACACCGGGCTGCTGGCGGACGTGGCGCGGGCGCAGAAGCGCGGCGCCGAAGGTGTCGGCCTGTATCGCACCGAAGTGCCGTTCATGATCAACCAGCGCTTCCCGAGCGAAAAGGAACAGCTGGCGATCTACCGCGAGCAGCTTGCCGCGTTCCATCCGCAACCGGTGACCATGCGCAGCCTGGACATCGGCGGTGACAAGTCGCTGTCGTACTTCCCGATCAAAGAAGACAACCCGTTCCTCGGCTGGCGCGGGATTCGCGTGACCCTCGACCACCCGGAAATCTTCCTGGTGCAGACCCGCGCGATGCTCAAGGCCAGCGAAGGCCTGAACAACCTGAGGATCCTGCTGCCGATGATCTCCGGCACCCACGAACTCGAAGAAGCCCTGCACCTGATCCACCGGGCCTGGGGCGAAGTGCGCGACGAAGGCACCGACGTACCGATGCCGCCGATCGGGGTGATGATCGAGATTCCGGCTGCGGTGTATCAGACCAAGGAGCTGGCGCGGCAGGTGGACTTCCTGTCGGTCGGCTCCAACGACCTGACTCAGTACCTGCTGGCGGTCGATCGCAACAACCCGCGAGTGGCCGATCTCTACGACTACCTGCACCCTGCGGTGCTGCAAGCCCTGCAAACCGTGGTGCGCGACGCACATGCCGAAGGCAAACCGGTGAGCATCTGCGGCGAAATGGCCGGTGATCCGGCAGCGGCGGTGCTGTTGATGGCGATGGGCTTCGACAGCCTGTCGATGAACGCCACCAACCTGCCGAAAGTGAAGTGGATGCTGCGTCAGATCAACCTGAGCAAGGCCAAGGATCTGCTGGCGGAGCTGATGAAGATCGACAACCCGCAAGTGATCCACAGTTCGCTGCAACTGGCGCTGAAGAATCTCGGGCTGTCGAAGATGAATCCGCCGGCGGTCAACAAGGCCCTCTGAAAGGCTGATGACCCTGTGGCGAGGGAGCTTGCTCCCGCTTGAGTGCGGAGCGCTCCCAATCCGGTCAATGAGATTCTTCTGAGAGATCGCATTGGCTGGGTTGCGGCTGCTTCGCACCCGAGCGGGAGCAAGCTCCCTCGCCACAATGGTTGCTCACTTTCAGGTATTGATCTCCACCTCGCCCAAATGCCCGCCATACGGCCCGAAACTGCGCTCCACCATCCGCCGCGTGCCATCCGCCTGCACGATCAACGCCGTACTCGCCCGAGTCCCGTAACTCTGGCTGGCAATAAACACACTCGACAGCAGCGATTCTGTAGCCAGCCCGACCCCGGTGTCCGGCAATTCGGCAAACGGCGCGGTCTGCGCATCGCCCAGCAAGTCCAGCAACCGCGCGGGCTGTGGATCATCCAGCACCGCGCTCAGCGCTGCCTTGGCCTTGAGCAACTTCGGCCACGGCGTATCCAGCCCGGCATTCGATAGCCCGTAGAGCCCCGGCTCGAGCATCACCGGTTCCGACGTCCGCGCATTGAAGTGCCACAGCTCATGGGCATTGCCCAGCAGCAGGTTGAACCCGGCGTACTCCGGCGAGCGACCGACCACATCGCGCCAATAATCATCAATCGAAGCATCACCCGTGAGAAACCGCGCCACCAGTTCGCCCCGCGACTTGCGCGCCGGCGGTTGGTGCGGGTCGCGGATATTGGTCAGCGCGGCGAAGCGCCCGTTGGCGCCAATCCCAAGCCACGTGCCGCCCGCCTCAAGATCGCGCCCCGCGTGCACGTGCGGCGCGTCGGCCCATGGCGCCAGCGGCAGGCTCGGGCGGGCGTAGAACTCGTCACGGTTGGCCGCGACGATCAGCGGCTGGGCATGGCCCGGGCGCCAGGCGAAAACGATCAGGCACATAAGGTGGTCCTTGTGTGTTTTCTGCTCACTCTACGCAGTCGGCGTCCGTGCATCCATCGTCAGTGGAGCCAAAGGGCATGCATCCGTTACCATGCCGCTCCGGTTTTGGGGATGCGTCTGGGAGACGGCCGTGGAATTTCTGCTCTATCTGGCGTTGGGCGCCTGTGCGGGCGTGCTGGCCGGGCTGTTCGGGGTGGGCGGCGGGATCATTATTGTCCCGGTGCTGGTGTTCAGTTTTACCTTGCAGGGCTTCGATCAGTCGATCCTCACGCATCTGGCGGTAGGGACATCGCTGGCGACCATCATCTTCACTTCGGTCAATGCCGTGCGTGAACACCATCGACGTGGTGCGGTGCGCTGGCCGATCTTCAAGTGGATGGCGGTTGGCATACTGCTAGGCGCCGGTTTCGGTGCGCTGACGGCGGAGGCGATTTCCGGGCCGAACCTGCAAAAGATCATCGGCGTATTTGCCTTGGTGATCTCGCTACAGTTGGCGCTGGACATCAAGCCCAAGGCCAGTCGAACCGTCCCCGGCAAACTCGGTCTGACCGTGGCGGGGAGCGTGATCGGTTGGGCTTCGGCGATATTTGGCGTCGGCGGTGGTTCACTGACCGTGCCGTTCCTGACCTGGCGCAGCGTGCCAATGCAGCAAGCTGTGGCGACCTCGTCAGCCTGTGGCCTGCCGATCGCCCTGGTCAGTGCATCAAGTTTCATGATTCTGGGCTGGCACGATCCGTTGTTGCCAGCTCATAGTCTCGGTTTTGTCTATTTGCCGGCGCTGTTGGGCATTGCCCTGACCAGCATGGTGTTCGCCCGTCTCGGCGCGCGTCTGGCGCACAGGTTGTCGCCACGCTTGCTGAAACGACTGTTCGCCGCTTTGCTGTTCTGCGTTGGCCTGAATTTTCTGCTCTGAGCTTCGGGTTCAGAACAGACCGCAATCCTGACTTAATCCTGAGGTGGCAGCGTCGCCCGGGAATTCTGCTTTCAACTCTAACGAGGAGTCGCAATGCTGCCTTACCCGCAGATCGACCCGGTGGCCCTGGCCATCGGTCCGCTGAAAATCCACTGGTACGGTCTGATGTACCTTGTCGGCATCGGCGGCGCATGGCTGCTGGCGTCGAGCCGGCTCAACCGCTTCGACCCGACCTGGACCAAGGAGAAGCTCTCCGATCTGGTGTTCTGGCTGTCGATGGGGGTGATTGTCGGTGGCCGTCTGGGTTACGTGCTGTTCTATGACCTGAGCGCCTACATCGCCAACCCGACACTGATTTTCGAAGTGTGGAAGGGCGGCATGTCGTTCCACGGCGGATTCATCGGGGTGATGCTCGCCGCGCTGTGGTTCGGCAAGCGTAACGGCAAGACCTTCTTCCAACTGATGGACTTCGTCGCGCCGATGGTGCCGATCGGCCTGGGCGCCGGGCGTATCGGCAACTTCATCAACGCCGAGCTGTGGGGCAAGCCGACCGACGTGCCGTGGGCGATGATCTTTCCGCCGTTCAGCGATCCGGCGCAGCTGCCGCGTCACCCGTCGCAGCTGTATCAGTTCGCGCTCGAAGGCGTGGCGCTGTTCCTGATCCTGTGGCTGTTCTCGCGCAAGCCGCGTCCGACCATGGCCGTATCGGGCATGTTCGCGCTGTTCTACGGCATCTTCCGTTTCATCGTCGAGTTCGTCCGCGTACCGGACGCGCAACTGGGCTACCTGGCCTGGAACTGGCTGACCATGGGTCAGGTGCTGTGCGTACCGATGATCGTCGGCGGGCTGTTCCTGATCTGGCTGGCCTATCGTCGTGCGCCGGCAGCGCCGCTCGCGCCGACCGCTTAAACTACGAACCCCGGCGCGCGACGCCGGGGCTCAAAGGACACAGGTAACTCATGAAGCAATATCTCGAACTGGTCTCGCACGTCATTGCGAACGGCAGCAAACAGGCCAACCGCACCGGCATCAACACCATCAGCTTCCCGGGGGCGATGCTGCGTTTCGATCTGCAGGAAGGCTTTCCGGCGATCACCACCCGCAAGATGGCGTTCAAATCGGCCATCGGTGAGATGTGCGGTTTTCTGCGTGGGGTGAACAACGCCGCTGAATTCCGTGCGCTGGGCTGCAAGGTCTGGGACCAGAACGCCAACGAAAACGCGCAGTGGCTGGCCAATCCGTTCCGTCAGGGCGAAGACGACCTCGGCGAAATCTACGGCGTGCAATGGCGCAAATGGCCGGCGTACAAGCAGATCCCGCTGAGCAACACCGCCGCCATCGAACAGACCCTGAGCAATGGCTACAAGCAGATCGCCCAGGGCGAAGAAGACGGCCAGGCCTACGTGGTGCTGTACAAAGCCATCGATCAGGTGCGCCAGTGCGTCGACACGATCATCAACGATCCGGGCAGCCGCCGCATCCTGTTCCACGGCTGGAACGTCGCCCAGCTCGATGAAATGGCCCTGCCGCCATGCCATCTGCTGTACCAGTTCCACCCGAACGTCGAGACCAAAGAGATCTCCCTGACCCTGTACATCCGCTCCAACGACTTGGGTCTGGGTACGCCGTTCAACCTCACCGAAGGCGCTGCGCTGCTCAGCCTGATCGGGCGCCTGACCGGCTACACGCCGCGCTGGTTCACCTATTTCATCGGTGATGCGCACGTCTACGAGAATCACCTGGACATGCTCAACGAACAGCTCAAGCGCGAGCCGTTTGCCATGCCGAAACTGAAAATCTCCGATCGTGTACCGGAGTTTGCCAAGACCGGTGTGTACCAGCCGGAGTGGCTGGAGCTGGTGGAGCCGAGCGATTTCTCGCTGGAAGGCTATGAGCACCATGCGCCAATGACCGCGCCGATGGCGGTCTGACAAGCAATACAAAAACCT